>JAGPFK010000100.1 GCA_018056585.1 Clostridia bacterium
TGGAGCGGCTGGCATCGCAAGACAAGCCTTTCTTCCTCTTTTTACGGCATATGGATCCGCATTCGCCCTATTTACCGCCTGAGCCTTTCCATAAAATGTTCTACCAAAAGGATGCATTTGACCCAAATAATAAATCGCTGCAACCAGTTTACGATTTCAAGCCATTTCGGGATTATTTCCTTTCCTGGTTTCCACCGGGCTGCACGGATAAGGATTTTATCATTGCTCTTTATGAGGCAGCGATTGCTTACATGGATACCTGTATCCAGAGCCTCTTCGAAAAGCTCAATGCCTTAGGCATTGCTGAAGAAACGGTTGTTGTCATCACGTCAGACCATGGGGAGACGCTTTATGATCATGACTGTTATTTTGATCATCATGGTCTTTATGAATGTACCTTGAAGGTGCCGCTGGCCTTTAAATATCCCGGAAAAATTAAATCTAAACGTTTGAGTGAGATCTGCCAGCTCAAAGATCTGATGCCGACACTTTTAGATCTGATGGGAATCGAAACGGATATTGCGTTTGACGGCCGTAATTTAATGAAGCTTGTACGGGGCGAACCGTTTTGCCAGGAAACCGAGATGTACCTTACAGAATGTACCTGGATGAGAAAGCATGGTTGGCGTACGCCGGAATGGAAATTGATCGTTGCTCTTGAACCTGATTTCCATTACAAACCAGAAATCGAATTATACAATTTGATTTGCGACCCAGGCGAAACCAGAAATCTGGCTCAAGAGGATCCGGAAACAGTCGTCTGGATGCGGACCCGTATGGAAAAGCATATTGCTTTGAGAACAAAAGCGGTTGGCCGCGCTAATCCGATGGAGACGAATCTGGATTGGCACGGATATGGCTGCGGTCCGTTCAAATCATCAGATCAAGCCTATCACACACTCCATATTGGCGATCCGGAAGCTGCTCGCCGGCTGCAAGCAGATAAAAAAGCCTGATGGGGTTCGCTTGAACAGAAAGGAATGGTTATGAAAGTCTGTGTGATTGGCATGGGGCCGATCGGCAATACACATGCCAAGGTTTATCAATCTATACCAGAGGTAACATTGGTCGGTGTCTGTGACCGCATCGAAGAAAGAGCGCGAAAAGCAGGGGAACAGTACGGTGTTCCCTGGTATCTTGATGCTGCTCAGATGCTGGATGAGCAAAAGCCGGATCTGGTCAGCGTTGCCACAGGTGGTTTTGAATATTCCAGCGATCATTATGAGCCGACTATACAGGCTTTGCAAGCCGGAGCGCATGTTCTTTGCGAAAAACCAATCTGTAATGACCTTGAAAAAGCAGAAGAAATGGTGCGGACCGCGCGTGAACGCGGCCTCTGTCTGGCAGTCGACCTGAACCATCGCTTTACGCCGGCTGCGCGCCTAGCCAAAAAGTGGCAGGACGAAGGGCGGATCGGCTCGCTTTTGTTTATCAATATGGATTTATGGATTGGAAAATTCGGTGAGTTTGAGACAGAATTTTACCATCTTAAGGCGCTGAACCCCCACAGTGTTGATATTGTGCGTTATTTCGGTGGTGATGTAAGTGAAGTGCAGTGCTTTGCGATGAAAGCGCCGGGACGTCATATTTACTCAACTCAATCGATGAATCTGCGTTTTGAAAATGGAGCCGTTGGTCACATCACCAGTTCATATGATATTAAGCGAGGTCATCCCATGGAGCGATGTGAAGTAGCGGGCGTAAAAGGGCGGATGGTCGTTTGTGATATGTGGCGCGAAGCAACTTTGTACCCGGCTGATGACCTGGTCAAGCAGGTCTATACGAACCCCGTTTTTGATGGATTTACTGGCTTTTATGACACTTTTGCTGACCGGATTACCTCTTTTGTCAGACAAATCCTATCGGGAGCAAAACCTGAAGATATTGATGGAAGCGGACAGGATGGACTGGAAGCCAGCCGTGTGATTCATGCCGCGATTGAATCGGTCCGCCGGGGTGGCCAGCCGGTAAAAGTCGCCGAAATGAAGCGATAAGGGCCGAAGGATAATCAGATGGAAAATTGGCTGACAGCAGATCAATATTTCGGTGATGACCTGCCTTTGGTTGTGATCAAACATAGCCAGCACAGCAAGACGGGATTGCATCGTCATGAGTTTTTTGAGATGGTTTTTATTGAGCGAGGAGTTTCCCTGCACAGTCATGAAGGGCAGATTCAGATCCTGACAGCCGGTGATTTGTTTCTTGTGTTGCCGGGCGAAGCCCACAGCTACATCAGTACGCATAATACCGATCTTTACAATTGTTTGTTTGACAGGGAAGCCTTTTTGTGTTTCCAATCTGATATCGAGAATTTGCCAGAGCTTTCCTTTATCTTTGATGGCCGTAGCGCTGAACCGGTTGAGCGTGTCCATGCAGGAACAGCGCAAAGACATCAGATCGGATTGCTCATGGAACAAATCAGCTGGGAGATGGCCAACCGCCCTATTGGATGGCCGCTCAAATGCAAGTCCCTGCTGGCAGAACTATTCCTGATTTATGCACGTCTTCTGGGTAACAGCCGACAGGAGGCGCAGGAATCAGGAGCTAATTTTCGCCGGATAATGAAAGCCGTCGCCTATATTGAGGAACACTACAATCAGGAAATAACAGTTCATGAGGTGGCTCAGGCAGCTGGATTGTCGGCTGGCTATCTTTCGCGCCAATTCAGGCATTTCCTTGGTACAACGCCTTTGGAATATGCCAGAAATTTTCGCATGGCTAAAGCGGCGGAGTTATTGAGTGATGAAGAAAAGAGCGTCGCGTCTGTGGCCAGCGAATTGGGTTTTGGTGATACGGCCTCATTCTCACGCCAATTTCGCCAGATCACCGGTATTTCTCCAACGGGGTTTCGAAAGAGTATTTAAAAGCAATAATAGTGGGTTTTCATCAAGTGGCATAACGAAGGAGGTCATCAATATGGCTCTGAAAATTGGATTGGTTGGCATGGGCGGTATCGGTCACACGCATGCGGGCGTTTACCAGAACGATGAGCTTTCGGATCTGGTAGCTGTTTGCGATGTCAAAAGGGATAGAGCGGATGAAGCGGCTGCGCGTTACGGCGTACCGGCATTTTATTCTCTTCAGGATATGCTCCGAAGCTTGCCGGAAATGGACATTGTCGATGTCACGACATCCGGATATGAAAATGGCAGCTGGCACTATATCCCGGTTATGGAGGCATTGACGGCAAATAAGCATGTTTTGGTCGAAAAACCCATTTCCAATGATGTACGCGAGGCCCGCGAGATGGTTCGTCTGGCTTTTGAAAAGGAGCTCTACCTCGGCTGCAATTTAAATCACTATTTTACAAAACCAGCGGAACGCGGTGCGGAGCTGATCGCGGAAGGGAGAATAGGAGAACCTGTTTATATATTGCATAAAATGGGATTTAACGGAGGGCAGTCAATGTATACCGGACCAGGATCAGAACGCTGGAAAAAACCCTATTCACATCTGAAGGCTTTCTTGGCCCACCCCTTCTCTGTTATGCGCTATTTTGGCGGTGACATCACGCATGTTCAGGCTTTTTTAAACAAACCCGGCGTGCGGAAGACGGCCAATGACCCGATGTATTCGATCAACAGCATTCATGTCCGTTTTGAAAACGGAAGCACAGGTTATCTGCTCTCTCAAAGAGGTGACGCTATGTTCGGATTAGGCGGCTGGTGGAGCTTTGAAATGGCTGGAACGCGGGGCACTTTTGTTATTGAAAACTGCGTTGAGAAGCTTTATTTTTGGGATGCAGAAAAGCCAAAAGACTCCCAGTCCTCGCCGGCTCCCGATGAGATTCTGGACACGGGTATCAAGGATTTCGGCGCTACTTTTCCAGCTCGGATTCACGCTTTCCTTGAGGATGTCAGCAATGGCGTTTCACATGAAATGCTGCGCGCTTCTGGGCGAGATGCTCTGGCAACCCTTGAGTACACCTTCGCGGCTATTCGCTCGTTTGAAGAAGGCGGCATCGTCGTGCGCCCGGAACCGCTGCCCAATCTGCATGGCGATATTACACACCCAATCTGACGCAGAATGGATCAGGAGCGACCCAACATTTTAATGATTGTCACGGACCAGCAGCGCTGGGATTGCCTGGGTTGTGTAGGTCGATACCCTATTGCTACGCCTCATCTGGACCGTTTAAGCAGACAAGGGGTCCGATTTACGCACGCCTTCACAGCTATTCCGGTTTGTGTTCCGGCCAGGCAGGCGATGCTGTCTGGGTTAGCCCCGGATGGCTGCGCCAGTTTGTGGAATCCTGATTTTCTGGCTTGTCCGTCTCTTGAGCCATCTGATCGGTTTTTTATGGCTGGACTCAGTCGGGCCGGTTATAGCAGCACCCTGATCGGTCCATGGAATATTTCGCCTGACCATGAGCCCTCTGATTTTGGCTTTGATCGGCATGTTGACGGTTCAGAGGCAATGAAGGCCTCAGCGGAGAAATATCGTCATCTTTCCTGGCCACATGGATGGTTTGGCGATCCAAGCCCGATACCGCTTCATGAGAGCCGGACACATGTGACAGCCAAAACCGCTTGTCAGGAAATCAAAAGGGCGGCCGGCCAGCCAAATCCCTGGCTGATTCGCGTCGACTTTCAGGATCCCCATCTCCCCTGCAGACCCTGCGAACCCTTTGCGTCGCATTTTTGCGCAGAAAAGATGATCCCCTGGGACAGCTTTTTTGACGAGCTGGTCAATAAGCCCTATATTCAGCGTCAACAAAAGATGAATTGGAACCTGGAAGGGCTTACATGGGCGGATTGGAGCCGGACCGTTGCCTTGTATTTTGCCATGATCGCTCAGATAGATGATGCGGTTGGCCTGATGCTTGATCAGTTAGCGGCTTTGAATCTTTTGCAAAAAACGCTTGTGATCTACACCAGTGATCATGGGGACCTGTGCGGTGGACATGGTTTAATTGACAAACATTATGTTCTTTATGATGACGTGACACGTGTTCCGATGATTTTGACCTGGCCCTCCCATATCGAGGGCGGACGGGAAATGAATGATTTTGTAAGCCATCTGGATCTTGGCGCAACATTGGCTGATTTATGCGGTCTGGAAGGTGTGGATCAGGGGCATGGCCAATCAATGGTGCCGCTGCCAAAAGACGAACGTCAGCCAGGGCGTGATTTTGCAGTCTGCAGCGCCAACGGTCAGCAATTCGGTCTTTATACCCAGCGCTGCATTCGCACCCATGATTGGCTTTATGTCTGGAACCTGACCGACAGAGATGAACTCTACGATCAATCATCTGATCCGGGGCAGTGTGTGAATAAAATTGGGGATCCGGACTGTAAAAAAATTCTGAATGATTTACGCAGGAGCCTTTATCAGGTTCTTGTTGCGCGCAATGACCCTTTCGTTCGCTCAGACTGGGTTCGTGACCAATTGCTTTCTGGACGAAAGTTGGACTGCTGAAATAAATATTGGATCATAGAGGGGAGAATAAAAATTAAGATGAAAAAACGCATGGTTTTTGTCTTGATGCTGCTTTTGATTTTTCCAATACTTGTGCCTGGATGTCAGCAGACAGGACAGAACGAACAAAACGAATCAATGACTTTGAAATTCGTCCGGATCGGTAATGATACGGCCGAAGCTAATTATTGGAAACGCGTCATTTCTGATTTTAACAAAGCCAATGCGGGAATTGTTGTAACATACGATGACGCAGCCATCGGAGAACCCATGGAGACCAAACTGAACTCTCTGTTCAGCGCCGGTCTCGGCCCGGATATTATCGGACATGGTATCTTGTCTGTTGCCGCCCGCGTTGAGGCTTCGCATTATCAACCCATGACAAAATACTTTGAGAAGTGGGAGGGCAGGGAGGACCTGATGGAAAGCGTCCTGGCAAACGGGACCTACAAAGGTGAAATCTATGGCCTCGCCTATTCTACGACGCCTTTTGTCTTTGCCTGGCGAAAAGATCTCTTTGAAAAAGAAGGGCTTGATCCGGAAAAACCGCCGGTTAACTGGGCGGAATTGGAATCATATGCGCGCCTGCTGACAAAAAAAGACCAGGCCGGTCAGATTATTCAGTCTGGGTTTGCCTTTCCGCGGTCTGCCGGCAACTTTGTTGAGTACGATACGCTTGTTTTTGGAAACGGCGGACGTTTTTGTGATGAAGCCGGACAGCCAACG
>JAGPFK010000101.1 GCA_018056585.1 Clostridia bacterium
CCCGTCAACCGTATAGATGGCAACAAGTCGATTCATATCTTCATCGAACCGATTGACCTGATAGGATGGATCGGCGTGAACCTGATACAAGCAGGTAACCGACAAGGCCCAGTTTTGCTCACCGGGTTCAGCATGGGCAAAATCAAATGAACCAGCCATAGGGGGGCTCTCAATCTCATTTTCCGATTTTGTTAAAATTATACCAATAAAAACCTTCTTTTCAACTCATCCATGTCTTATACTGGTCATATAGAAGGGACGTGAATGTATGCTGGGTGAGCCGGATGGAATTCGAAAGCTCCTGCCAAGAGAAAAACAATGCAAAAGTGCCAGACGACTGCGCGATTTTTATGCCAAAAAGCCTAATGCCCCTTTGATCCAGGAAGAATTTGGTTTCTATTCTCTGGATCGCTGGAAAAGGGAGGGTCACATGCCGTACTTTGACAATCCGGAGGAGGAATCGGCCTGGCTGGCTAAAACATTCGGCTTCGAACCACCCGGTCGTTACTCGCTGGGCGGGCTGGGATGGTGTGAGGCTGCGTTTGAACCGCCTTTCCCGATCCTCGTTCTTGAAGATCGGGGTGATTACGAATTGGTCCAGGATCATGCCGGCCGAAAAGTCCTTTATTTTAAAGGGCGTCGCGATGGGTTTATGCCGGAGTACCAAGATCACCCGGTTAAGGATAAAGAGTCCTGGTATCGAGATGTCGCCTGGAGACTCGACCCAAAGAACCCCGCCCGTTATGGGCCGGCTTTTTGGGAACAAATCCGACAGGCAGAAGAAGCAGCCCGTTGCGGGAAAGTCATCTCCCAATCGGTCATCGGCGGTTACATGTACCTGCGCAGCCTGGTTGGCCCCCTTGAACTGCTCTATTTGTTTTATGATCAGCCCGATCTGATTCATCTTTGCATGAAAGCCTGGTTTGAATTGGCCGATGCCGTTATTGCCCGTCATCAGGCTCACGTCACAATAGATGAATTATTTCTGGCTGAGGATATTTGCTACAATCATGGTCCACTGATTGCTCCTTCGATGATTCGTTCATTCTTGTTCCCCTATTATCAGCAGTTGATCATCAACACGCGCCGCAGGCAACTCGATCCGGACCGCCCTTTGCATATTCAAATTGATACCGATGGCTTTTGCGTACCGGTCATTGAGGTATACCAAGAAATCGGGATGGACTACATGAGCCCGTTTGAGGTGGCCGCAGGCTGTGATGTCGTTGATATTGGGAAAGACAAACCCTGGCTTTTAATGCGCGGCGGCCTCGACAAACGTGTTTTAGCTGAAGGACCGGAAGCCATCGACCGGATGTTGGATCGTATTTTACCGGTCATGTTCCATCGCGGCGGCTATATTCCATGCTGTGACCATGGTGTCCCGGAAGAAGTCAGCTTTGAGAATTATTGCCATTTTCGCAAACGAATCCTAGAATACAGCGATTGATCCTGAAAATCGGCTTGCTTTCCAAGTCGTGCTGCTTGTCGAACAGCCAAAATGGCGGCAAGGGTGCTGGTCAGAAAAATCGGCAAGTAGCCAATGTGCTGGACGACCAGGCCGGAAAGAAAGGTCAAAAAAGTGAAAGGAAACGTCATCACATTGCTGATCAGCAAATAAATTGTCCGTTCCTCATCGTCGACAATATCAAGCGTGTGGTTCATAAATCCAATCCATGACGTCATATTCATGCCGTTGCATAACACCAAAGGCCAAACAAAGTACGCCGGCACGGCCCTGAGATTGGCAATCGAAAAAACAGAAAGAGACAGCGCCAGCAATAAGCCAATGATCTGGGATGTCAAGATGACGCGCTGATTGCCATATCGGCGGCTGATTCGTCCCCAGATCACCCCACCGATTAAACTTCCGGTAATCTGGATAAGAATAAGTGTGGAGACTTCATCCGGCTGCAAGCCAAGCTGGTTCTGAGCAAACAGGATCACAAACGGCGCGATGATCTGGTTTGTGATAGAAAAAATACGGGTCAGGACAACTTTTTTGAAAGCTTTGTGA
This sequence comes from Clostridia bacterium, assembly GCA_018056585.1. Taxonomy (GTDB): domain Bacteria; phylum Bacillota; class Clostridia; order Saccharofermentanales; family UBA5734; genus JAAYBY01. The sequence continues at coordinate 2,018 of JAGPFK010000101.1, forward strand.
TTGCGAAAGTAAATCGGAAGCGAACGGTAGTACTGACGCGGATTTTGCTTTTCTTTCGGGATCGGTCGCGGCAGGTCATGGCAAAAAGCCATCGCGATACTGGAGCAAGTCAGGCAGACAGCCGCTCCCCCAAAAATGACAGCATATCGCATCCCCTGGTCCAGCATCGGATGATCCATAACAGACTTGACCACAAAACCAGCAATAAGAGCGCCGATGCCACCGAATAATTGTTGATAACCTAACAGTGTGCCCCTCTTTTCAGGTTCAACCGTCCGGCTGAATAGATCCGTCCAAGGGTTCATGAGCAAACCATCGCCGCACCAGATAAGCGCATATATGAAAAGAAAAAGGCCAACAATCAGCCACGGATTCAAATCCAGCAGCAGCAAAGGGAGCATCAAAAACATCAGCGGTCTGAAAAGAAACATGACGATGGTAATATAACGAGGCACATTCCGGATGCTTTTTACATAAGGACCAATCAGCAGCTGCATGATAATGGACGCCGACAGATTAATGGTGGTTGCCAGTCCAGCCAGCCGCGTGCTGTTTGTATAAGAATAAATAAAAACCGGTATCACGGCATTGACATCCATAAAAGCCACACCTGCTGTGAAAAAACTGCCCTCAATCAGCAAGAAAATGGCATTTCGTTTCCGGATTTTCTTTTCATCCATGGTTAAACCGGCAAATGACGCTGCAGCCATGGATAAGCTTTTTTACCCCAGATCTGATGTCCGCCGGGAAAAATCTCGCTGTCAAAACAAACGGAAGCATCGAGAACCTGATAGATCAGAGCGATTTGCGAAATGGCCTTCTGCGTCGCGGCTACCGGAAATATAGGATCCTTTTGTCCGCTTTCAATAAACAGGGGCCGCGGTGCCACTAACCCGATCAGATCCGGCATTTCCGCTTCATGCAAAATCGATGGGACGAAATTGTCAATACAATGATCCATGGCCATAACACTGTCTTTAAAGGTGTTGGCATAACCACTGACGACGGCTGCTTTGATTCGATCGTCCAGCGCTGATGTAAAGGCACAGACCAGCCCGCCTCCGGATATCCCCATGCAACCAATCCGTGATGCATCGACCGCTTCCTGTTGGCAAAGCCAATCCAGAATGCGGCGAATCTGAAAAACACGGGCACCCGCTAAAGTCTGGCCCGTCATGAGCAGGTTGGCAGCCATACGCTGGCAGGAGCTTTTCTCCATCTCGTTTTTCTCATCTTCACGCAATCGCATATCACCAAAACCCAGAAGGTCCGGCGCAACCACGAAATAGCCAAGACGCGCCAATTCAACGGCGAAATTTTGCTGGTAGCCCGGCTCTGCTTTCGGTGTCAACCCGTCTGGCATCAAACCAACCAGATCCCGACTGCCATAGCCATGACCATGGCAGGCAATAACGGCTGCCCACGGCCTTGAGGCGCCTTCCGGCAAAAGAAGGTAAACAGGAGCAGACAACGTCGGGCATAAATTGAGGCTGACACGCAGTCGTGTATAGCCGTCACATGAAACTTCTTCCAGCAATGTCTCTGAAGGCGGATCATCAATTTCGGGGAAACCATCCAGTCCCAGGGCAGCTGAAAAGGCTTGTCGCAGCTCACACTGCCAGGTTTGGTGTTCTGTTTTATTCCGAGCTGAAAAATGGTGCTTTTGCTCACAGGCTTCATAAAGCGCTTCTAAAAATAAATCGGGCCGCCCGTTCATTGCCATCCGTCTCCTTAAGAAAATACGTCCTTCTGCTTGTTTAACGATCACATAACCATCAGGCTATCTGAATCGGTCCTGGTTGTCAATCATCCTTCCTTAAGTCTTCTTTTCTCAATCCATCTGAGTCGGGCAGCAACAAAAACCAAAACAACCAAAAGAGCCACATTTTGGGAAAACCCAATCCTGAATCCGGCCCGATCCGCAACAAAACCAGTCATCCAGGGAACAATCATGGCACCCAGCGTCATGGCTATCCCAAGCATGCTGGAGACCGTGCCGCTCAAGTGGGGATAAAGCTGGTTGGCCAAAGCCAGACTGGTGGGATGTAGACCCGAGAAAAACAATCCGGATAAAAAGACGCCACAGGCAATCAAAAAAGGAGATGTTGTCCAAATCGAAAGCGGGTAGAACAGGAGGCTGAAAATGGAGCAGATCAGAATCAGGCGGGTATAGCCGGTTTTTTCCGCCACAAGGCTGCACGTTAAGCGCCCGATTGAAAGGCCAAGGTAAAACAAGGAAACCATGCCGGCACTCAGTAAAATTGGGAAATGGACCTGATCCAAATAGGTGTTGATCCAGTTCACCAGGCTGGTCGCCGTTCCGTTATACAGGAAAGAAACGAGAAAAAGCAAAATAAACAGGCGACTGACCGTCGCTCCTCCTTCTTTTACATCTGCCGCGATACTTTCTTTCCGCAAAGAGACTTTGGGAATCCGAACCCATAGCAGACTTAATCCATAAAGCAGCCACACCAGGCCGCCAATCCAGAAAACCGCTTGCCAGCCGGCATCCGAAGACAGAAGGAAACCGGCGGCGATCGGACCGATCAAGGCACCCAAACTATAGACGCCATGCAAAGTATTGAGAGCCGCTCCTTTCCGGCTTACATGAATTTCTGCCATCCAGGCATTAAACACGGGGTTGATCAGGCCTCCGGCCAGTCCGATCAAAGCGAACAACAGCGTTAACAAGAGCCAATCAGACGAAAAACCCGCACAAAGCATCAGGAGGCCCTGAAGTAAACAACCCAGGATGAGAACCGGTTTGCGGCCTATTTTGTCAGACAGGACACCGCCGATGGCCACGCCGACAAAGGAGCCGGCTGAACGGGCCACAAAGATGGTGCCGGCAAGGGAAAGGGTGAGATCAAACGCCCGGATCAGGCTGGGCAAAGCCGGTGATAGCATAATCGGTATACTGCCGACAAAAAAGTATCCGATCAGAATAATCAGGGTGCTTGTTCTTTGATTTTTGTTTATTTCAGGGTTGGTAGACTCATCCATATGCTCCGCCTCACTGCTTGTTGTGTGAGCCAATAGCTCTTTGGACCTAAAGTGTATTCTGACTTCCTCCCCGTGCTAAAACACGAGGATTCCTAAGCCTCCTTACGGAACCTAGATGGCTGCACAAGCAGCCTCTATGCGGTCGCCTTTAGGCCTTAGTCTGTTCGCTGCTCCGTTTAAATCGGCATTAACTTTTTGCCCATTTGCACTCCTATACAATCCACGTTTGATATGTCTGCCGCCGAATATGTATACCATATCATCTTGAGGGTCGTCTTCCGGTATCTCATCCATATCCAGAAAGCCGGCCTTGGGCGTGCAGCTTTCGGGCTCCTCCTTGTCCTCTCTCCCGTCTTTCCCGCACAAATATTGTTTATATACCCCGTCTCAACGTTCTGCTTCCATCAGAAGCGCTGTGCTTATCCCGGCTGCCAGGTTGTTCACGCCCAGGTCAAGGGCTAATGTGTTCCGTGAGATGCTGCGGTTCCCTCTGCTTCATGGGCTTTTTGAAGTATCGGCCGGCTTACTCCAGCCTGTATGTGTTTGTCGTTCTCATTCGTCTTGCCTATAGATAGAGCTTGTTATCGTTCAGCAGTTGTTGTGAGTTTCTTAAACCTGACACGCCCATATCTCCAGTATAGGGTATCCGTCGATACGTTTCCGGCTGTCCCTGCGTAATAGCTCGGAGCCCAGGGGGTTCCCCTCCCTGTTTTTTGCGCAAGCTCGGGAAACATCATGAATGTTCGCCTGGCGGACCAGCCTTTTAACACCTTCATTATCTCGGCAGGTGAATATTTGGACGGTGCGGATACAAACAAATGAACAAGATCCGGCATGATGTCCAGCGCAATGATTTTCCATTTGGCTATGTCTCCCGTCAGAATCTTGCGTCTGTATTTTGGTATCCACACCATGTGATAGTTCATCGAATACGTTGCATATCGCGTTGCTTTATATTCGCTCATGTTTATATGATAGCGCAAATCAGCAACCATGCACATATATTCTTTTTGCGTGCATTTTCATCCCACGGAATGACATCCCATTGGTTTCCCGCGCTTTACCTATAAATGAAAAAAAACCAGGTTAGAAGAAAATCTTTGGCATCTCATC
>JAGPFK010000102.1 GCA_018056585.1 Clostridia bacterium
CCATGAAGCCGTTCTGTCCGAGGCCGATGATCTCATCGACGCCATAAAGTCAGGTGAACTGCGGCATATCTTTCTTGTCGGAGGCTGTGACGGCGCCAAAGCCGTCCGGAATTACTATACTGAATTCGTCGCTGCAACACCGGCTGATACCCTGATCCTGACACTGGCCTGCGGGAAATACCGATTTAATGATCTGGACTTGGGTCGGATAAAGTCGTGGCCCCGTATAATGGATATGGGACAATGCAACGATGCTTATTCTGCCATCCAGGTTGTTTTCGCACTGGCCAAGGCGCTTGACAAGGATATCAACAGCCTTCCGTTGACACTGATGCTGTCCTGGTTTGAGCAGAAAGCGATTGGCGTGCTGCTTTCATTGATGTCCCTTGGCTTTAAAAATATCATACTTGGCCCTACACTTCCTGCTTTTCTGACCCCGTCTGTCCTTCATGTCTTGTCTCAGCAATACGGTATCAAGCCTGTTGGTCAGACGGCCAGAGATGATATCAAGATGATTTTGGGTGATGATGATGCATGATGTGATTGTTATCGGTCAGGGTCCGGCCGGCATTTCCGCTGCCATCTACGTCGTCCGTTCCGGCCTGTCGGTTCTGGTTCTGGCGAGGGACAAAGGTTCTCTGGAGAAGGCTGGTAAAATCGAAAATTATTATGGATTCCCAGACCCAATCAGCGGTCTGGATCTCTTGAAACGAGGCATTGACCAGGCTAGGCGGCTTGGCGTTGAAATCCATGAGGAAGAAGTCACCTCTGTTCACTTTGAAGACCATTTCACCGTTGAAACAGCGCAGAGTTCTTTTTTAACAAACAGTGTGATCCTGGCCACGGGCATGCCTAGGAAGCGGCCTGGAATACCCGGGCTTTCTGACTTTGAAGGGCGCGGCGTCAGTTATTGTGCAACCTGCGACGGATTTTTCTATAAAAATAAAACAGTTGCAGTAGTGGGTAACGGCGCTTACGCCTTAAAAGAAGCTTCGGAATTAAAACCGTTTGCCAAGACCATTTACCTGATAACCAATGGTCGCCCTTATGAAGCGCCATTTAAAGATCCGGATCTGGTGATCAGAACGGAGAAAATAGAAAAATTAGCGGGCGATGATGAAAAGCTTCGTGAGTTGATTCTGTCGACAGGAGAAAGGTTGTCCGTCGATGGTGTTTTTATTGCAGAAGGAACCGCCTCAGCGCTGGATCTGGCTTTAAAACTCGGCTTGAATCACGACGGGCGCGCCATCCTTGTCAATCAAAAACAGGAGACAAATCTGCCTGGTTTATTTGCGGCGGGTGATTGTACAGGCGGTTTGATGCAAATCGCTGTCGCCGTTGGTTCAGGAGCTCAGGCAGGAATTTCATCCGCATCATTCGTGCGTGCGTTGAAAGGCCATAAGCCACTTCCCAAAGCGCAATGGGGGTAGTTATCCCTGTTTGATTATCGCCGTTCAACAAGAGGCTGATATTTATAATAAGCTATGCTATCATGTTGTGAAGCAATAAGACAAGGTTTTTCAGGAGGTTGTTCGCGTGTTTCAGGTTGCTCATTTTAGGGGTGGTGTGCGCCCGCGAGGCAATAAGAACACCAATTTTTATCCGACCGTTCGCCTTGATCAGTTCAAAACAGTCCGCATCCCCATGAGTATGCATATTGGTCCTCCGTGTACCTGCGTCGTCAAAAAGGGGGACTTTGTCAAGGTCGGGGAGCTGATCGGACGCGCGGATGCGCCCATGGCTGTCCCGATTCATTCCAGCGTGTCAGGAACCGTCCAGTCCGTTCACAAGGAAATTGCTGTTTTTGGCCGCTCTATTGAGGTGGTCGTGATTGAATCAGACGGTTTATATACGATGCATGACAGTATCAGGCCGCCTGCCGTTGCGGATCGGCCTGCTTTTATTGAAGCTCTGCGTGATTCCGGCCTGGTCGGACTCGGCGGCGCCGGATTCCCAACTTACGTGAAAATGCAGCCGCCTCCCGGTAAGGAACCCGATACGCTGATCATCAACGCGGCAGAATGCGAGCCGTATATCACCGCCGATTTCCGTCTTTGCGTCGAACACCCGGATGAAATCATTGACGGCATCATGCAGGTTATGAAATACATGAACATCCCGAGGGCTCTGGTTGGAATTGAGGATAATAAGCCCATGGCGGCTGAAGTTTTGAATTATGAACTGATGAAGCTTAAATTGGCCTATAATCTGGAGCCCAATATCTCAATTGTCCGCATGAAAAGCGTTTACCCGCAGGGAGCGGAAAAAATGGTTATCTATACCCTGACCAAACGAAAAGTTCCAACGGGCGGACTGCCTCATGATGTCGGCGTTCTCGTCTTAAACGTCGGTACCGTCCGCTTTATCTCCAAGTATTTGAAAACAGGCATCCCCCTGGTTCGGAAGCGATTGACATTGGATGGCAGCGCCGTGAAAGTCCCGTGTAACATCAATGTGCCCATTGGTGCGCCGATTCCGGATGTCATCGAGGAAGCAGGCGGCCTGCGGACAGAACCCGGGAAGGTCATCATGGGCGGTTCTATGATGGGTGTTGCCCTTGACCGGCTTGAAGCCGGCGTGATTAAGTACAACAATGCCATTTTGGTCTTTGATCAGGATGAAGCGGCTGTTCCGCCGGAAACACAATGTATTCGCTGTGCCCGCTGCGTTAATGTTTGCCCCATGCATTTGATGCCGACGATCTTGGATAACATGGCTCGCAATAAGGATGTGGACGGCCTGAATCAATATCATGTTATGGATTGTTTTGAATGCGGCAGCTGTGCTTATGTTTGCCCTGCCAAACGCTATCTTGTTCAAAGCATTCGCATCGGTAAAAATGATGTACGCGCTGCGCAAGCAAAGGAGGCAAACGGCTGATGATGCTTCAGGTTTCTTCATCCCCTCATATTCGAGACGATGTCACCACCACCCGCTTGATGCTAAATGTCATCATTGCTCTGTTGCCGGCTTTGGGTGTTTCCATCTACATGTTTGGCCTCCGGTCGCTTTTTATTGTCCTTTTAACAACCGGATCAGCCGTTCTTTTTGAATATTTAAGCCGCCTCATCATGAAGCGATACAATTCCATTGGCGATCTCAGCGCCGTCGTTACAGGGTTGCTTCTGGCTTTTAACCTGCCGCCGACTGTTCCGGTCTGGCTGCCGATCATCGGATCTTTCATAGCCATCGTCATTGTGAAGCAAATCTTTGGCGGCATTGGTCAAAATTTTCTGAATCCAGCTTTGGCTTCCCGCGTGATTCTCACGCTTTCTTTTCCGTCCGCCATGACACGCTGGGCCATTCTTGCCGGGCGGGCAGCCGGTCGTGCGATTCAGCCTGGCAGCCCCATCGCCGAAGGAACAGATCTCATCGCCACCGCCACCCCTCTTTACCTGATTCAGTCAGGTCAAAGCAACTCTTCAGCCATGCCCAGCTACCTGGATCTGTTTATCGGATTCAAAGGCGGCTGCCTGGGCGAAGTATCCATTTTGGCTTTGTCGATCGGGATCGTCTATCTTTTGATCCGCAAGGTGATTTCACCCTGGATTCCTTTGACTTATGTGGCCACTGTGGCTGCAATAACGGCGGCTTGTGGCCAGGATCCCCTTTATCATATTTTATCGGGCGGTCTTGTGCTGGGCTCCTTTTTTATGGCAACAGACTACGTCACAACACCATTAACGCGGCGCGGTAAAATTATTTTTGGGATCGGCTGCGGCTTGATTACTGCCTTAATCCGCTTATTCGGCAGTATGACGGAAGGGGTATCCTTTTCCATTTTATTTATGAATATCCTTACGCCTCATATCGATCGCTGGACCATTCCGGTCCCCTTTGGAGGTGAGCGCCGTGTCAAATCTTAAAATTTTCAGGCCGGCTATCATTTTATGTCTCATTTGTTTGATTACAACAGGCCTGATCTCCTTGACCTACGAGTTGACACGCGAAGAGCGCGAGCTTCAGGCAGAAAATGCCGCGAATGCTAACCGCCTGGCTCTTTTCCCAAAAGCTGAGGAATTCCTGCCGATGGATCTGCCAGAGCCTGCTCCTGAGGGCCTCTTGGAAGTTCTGATGGTTAAGGCTTCAGACGGTTCTTTGCTGGGCTATCTGATTTCTGCCTCTAAGCGCGGTTATGGCGGGCAAGTTCCGGTCATGGTTGCGGTCAGCCCGGATGGCGTTATTCTTGGGGTTCGGGTTTTGGATAATGATGAAACGCCCGGTTTGGGTAAGAAAGTGGAGCAGAATCAATTCCTTAATCAATTTGTGAATAAATCTGTTCAGAAACCTTTTGCCTTGTCCATACAAAGTGGGGATTTTCAACCGATTGATGCCATTTCCGGTGCCACGATATCATCCCGGGCCGTCACAGAGGCTGTGAACATGGCTGTACTCGCCTTTGAACAGATCAAGGAGGGTTCATAATGATGGCAAAAAAACAAGAGATCAGCTTACGCAAAGAATTCCGCAAAGGACTGTTGTTGGAAAATCCGGTCCTTCGCCTGATTCTGGGGACCTGTCCCACACTGGCGATTACCACCACGGTCGAAAATGGCTTTGGTATGGGCGTCGCTGTTACCTTTGTACTGATGGGTTCAAACCTAGCCATTTCACTCTTGCGCCGAGTGATTCCGGATAAGGTCAGGATTCCGGCCTTTATCACCATCATCGCCGGCTTTGTAACCATTGTTCAACTGCTGATGCAAGCTTTCGTGCCAGCCTTGAATGAGGCACTTGGCATCTTCATTCCTTTGATCACCGTAAACTGCATCATCCTGGCTCGCGCAGAGATGTTTGCCAGCAAGAATCCTGTCCTGCCGTCTATTGTGGATGCACTCGGCATGGGGATCGGCTACACAGCAGCTTTGATTCTGATGGGAACCATCCGCGAAGTGATTGGCAACGGCACTTTTTTAGGCATTGGCCTGCCAGGCTTTCAGGCCGGAGGATACTTCGAGCCCATGCTCGTTTTAATTCTTCCACCCGGCGGTTTTTTTGTCTACGGATTATTGATCGCATTGGCTCAGCGGCTCTCTGCCCGCGTCAGTAAGGACGATCAGCAAAGTGAGCCGATCTGCGCAGGTTCCATTTCTGATCAAACCGCTTGTCTGCTTTGCGGCGCTTGCAGCTTTGGTCATCCTCGTGAAATCTCCAAAACGCAAACTTCGATAAGAGCCAGTGAAAAAGAAGCAGAAGATCATGAAAAAGGAAGGGGTGCTCAGACATGAAAGATTTACTGATCATTCTTTTCAGCGCCATTCTTGTTGATAATTTCGTTTTAAGCAAATTTCTTGGCATCTGCCCTTTCTTAGGCGTATCCAAAAATCTAAAGACCGCGATGGGCATGAGCGTGGCTGTTATTTTTGTGATGATCCTTGCGACCGCCATCACCTGGCCGATCTTTTATTTCCTTCTTTGGCCCAATGATTTGGGTTATCTCCAGACGGTAATCTTCATTCTTGTCATCGCGGCTCTGGTCCAACTGATTGAAATATTCTTAAAAAAATCACTGCCTCCTCTGTATCAGGCGTTGGGCATCTACCTGCCCTTGATTACGACAAATTGCGCGATTCTTGGTGTCTGCATTCTTAATATTGATGAAGGTTATGGATTTGTTGAAGCATTGGTCAACAGTGCCGGCGCCGGACTGGGTTTCATGCTGGCCTTATTCCTGTTTTCCGGTGTTCGCAGCAAAGTCGACCATGCGGACGTCCCTGAGTTTTTTAAAGGGCTGCCCATCACACTGATTTCAGCGGCGCTTGTTTCAATCACTTTTTTCGGATTCAAGGGCCTGATTGAAAAGCTCTTTGGCTAAGCGGGAGGAAGTTATGCAGCAGTTTGCATTTTCTTTAATTTCACTGCCCTCAATCTTCATCGCAACCGGAATTGGCGCCGCGCTTTCTCTTGGATTAGGCCTGATCCTTGTCATCGCTTCTCAGGTCTTTGCCCTTCCAGTCGATGAAAAATTGGAGGAAATCCGATCCGCCCTGCCAGGTGCCAACTGCGGTGCATGCGGTTATTCTGGTTGCGATGCTTATGCCATCTCATTACGTGAAGGCAAGGAAACCAATGTTGCCTTATGCCCCGTCGGCGGAGAAGAAACGGCTGTGGAACTTGCGG
>JAGPFK010000103.1 GCA_018056585.1 Clostridia bacterium
TTGGGAGTTTAACCTTCAATATGCAGACCGGCTGGGTCAGGCCGGCCTCGTGATATCCGGCACTTCTTTAGACAAAGCGCTGGTTGAAGCCGTTGAGCTGGCGGATCACTCCTGGTTTGTGGGCGTCCTCTATCATCCTGAGTTTAAATCAAGACCCATACGACCCCACCCGCTTTTTGTGGCGTTTTTGAATGAGGCGCTCCAATCTGCATATGCCACAGGAAAATGAACGGTTAGACGGAGGTGTAGGGAGATGGCTATGATTATCGATGAAGTATCGAGAACATTCAGTGAATATCTGTTGATTCCCAATCTGACAACACGGGATTGTATTCCGGAACGTGTCAACCTGTCAACGCCAATTGCCCGCTACCGAAAAGGAGAGGAAGAAAGCCGGATACATATTCATATTCCTCTTGTTTCGGCCATTATGCAGGCTGTATCCGATTCGGGCATGGCGATCGCCCTGGCCCGCTGCGGCGGTCTTTCCTTCATCTTTGCCTCCCAGCCGATCAGCAGTCAGGTCGAGATGGTTCGGAAAGTAAAAAAATATAAAGCGGGTTTTGTCACAAGTGATTCAAATGTGAAGCCGGACGCGACACTGGCGGATGTGCTGGCCGTCAAGGAGAAAACAGGTCATTCCACCATTGCTGTGACAGAAGACGGGTCGCCGACTGGTCGTCTCCTCGGGATTGTCACGAGCCGTGACTATCGTATTTCGCGCACACCCCTCGATACGCCGGTTAAGTCTTTCATGACGCCATTTGAAAACCTGGTCTATGCGAAAGAAGGCATCAGTCTCAGTGAAGCCAATGATATCATCTGGAAGCATAAGATCAACCAGCTGCCAATCGTTAATGAAAAGAACGAATTGGTGGCCATGGTTTTCCGCAAGGATTATGATGAGCATAAAGAAAATCCCCTGGAGCTGCTGGATGACCACAAACGCCTTATGGTTGGCGCCGGTATCAATACGCACGATTATCGGGACCGTGTGCCAGCCTTAATAGACGCGGGCGCCGACATTTTATGCATCGATTCGTCGGATGGTTTTACAGAATGGCAAAAGGACACACTGGACTGGATTCGCGGTACTTATGGCGACGATGTGCTGGTTGGCGCCGGCAATGTGGTGGACGCGGAAGGCTTTCGATATTTAGCGAAAGCGGGTGCTGATTTTGTCAAAGTCGGCATTGGCGGCGGATCGATCTGCATTACGAGGGAGCAAAAAGGCATTGGACGGGGGCAGGCGTCTGCCGTCATGGCTGTAGGAGAAGCTCGCGATGAATGGTTTGAGGAAACCGGTGTTTACATTCCGATCTGTTCGGATGGCGGCATTGTCTATGACTACCATATGTCGCTTGCTTTGGCTATGGGTGCGGATTTTATCATGCTAGGCCGTTATTTTGCTCGTTTTGATGAAAGTCCGACTCGGCGGCTTTTGGTCAATGGTACGTATGTGAAGGAATATTGGGGCGAAGGTTCAAACAGAGCCCGAAATTGGGAGCGCTATGACATCGGCAATCAGGAAGACAGCAGATTGACTTTTGAAGAAGGGGTTGACTCTTATGTGCCTTATGCGGGAAAATTGAAAGATAATCTTGATGTCACCCTTTCCAAGATCCGTGCGACAATGTGTGCCTGCGGAGCGCTGAGTATTGAGGAGCTTCAGGAAAAGGCCAGAATGGTGATCGTTTCCTCAACCAGCATTGTCGAGGGCGGGGCGCATGACGTTATTTTAAAAGAAAGTGAACGCCGGCCGTAAAACCGGTCATCCTGGTTATCAAACCGCGCTTGAATCAGAAAGGAGTTAAATAAAAATGGCGGAAAAAGTCTATGAAATGACTTATGAGGGGATAAAAAAACTGCAAGATGAGTTGGATATGCGCAAAACGACCATCGCGGCGGAGATTTCTGAACGCTTGAAAGAGGCGCGCTCTCTGGGCGATCTGACAGAAAACTCTGAATATGACGATGCAAAAACCGCTCAGGCGGAAAATGAAATGCGCATCATGGAGATAGAATCGATTTTGAAAAATGCCAAACTCATTGAAGACGATGAAATCAGCAAAACGAAAGTCACATTGGGAGCGATGGTCAAAATCCGGGACGAAGACACAAGCGAAGAAATGGAGTATGTTCTGGTTGGTGCCAAAGAACAGGATATCTTCAGCAATCGGATATCCAGTGATTCTCCAGTCGGTGCGGCCATCATCGGGAAAAAGAAGGGGCAGGTCGTCGATGTTCGGACACCGGCCGGTATTCTGCATTACCGCATTGTCAAGATTTCACGCCCTTCATAACCCGGCCGCTGATCACCATGTCTTGTCAACAGGCACCGGATGACTTTTCATCATCGGTGCCTGACCATGAAAGAGAGGATTTTATGCAGCAAAACCAAAAGCCGGATTCGGGCCTTGAACTGGATATGAACGAACAGATGAAGGTTCGACTGGAAAAGCTGCGGTCAATGAGAGGAAAGGGGCAGGATCCCTTTGCCGAAGTCAAATGGGATGTGACCCATCACAGCCTTGATATTTTAGAACAATTTGATGCCCTGGAAGGTCAGACAGTCCGCCTGGCGGGCCGCGTCATGAGCAAGCGGGGAATGGGGAAAGCGAGCTTTTGTGATCTTTCTGACTTTAAGGGACGCATTCAGCTCTTTGCAAAAATTGATGAACTCGGAGCGGATGCATACGACGAATGGCAAAAACTGGACATTGGCGATATCATCGGCGTGGAAGGCGTTGTTTTCAAAACCAAACGGGGCGAGATATCGGTTAAGGTTAAGCGTTATCAATTGCTGGCCAAAGCACTGCGACCCCTTCCTGAGAAGTACCATGGCCTGAAAGACACGGATACCCGGTACAGACAGCGTTACCTGGATCTGATTGTCAACCCCGAAGTGCGGGAGACTTTTATCAAGCGCAGCCTGATCATTCGCACACTGCGTCATGAACTGGAAAACCGCGACTTTATTGAAGTGGATACGCCCATGCTGCAAGTCATCCCCGGCGGCGCTGCCGCCCGCCCTTTTATCACACATCATAACGCGCTGGACATCGATCTTTATCTTCGCATTGCGCCGGAATTATATTTAAAGCAACTGATTGTCGGAGGCTTTGAGCGCGTTTTTGAAATTGGCCGCCAATTTCGCAACGAAGGCTTATCCATTAAGCACAATCCTGAATTTACACTTCTGGAAGCTTATCAAGCTTACACCGATTACTGTGGTATGATGGATCTGACTGAACAATTGATTGCGGCTGCAGCCCGGGCTGTCCATGGGAAGACACAAATTGAGTGGCAGGGAAAAGAGATTGATTTAACCCCACCTTACCGCCGAATGACGATGAGGGAGGCCGTTTACCTTTATACGGGGATCGATTTTGATCAGGTGGACGGTGACGAAGAAGCCCGTTTGATTGCCAGGCAGCATCAGCTTGAAGGATTCAATGAAAAGATGCTGCGCGGCGAGATCATGAACCTTTTTTTCGAAATCTGTTGTGAGGGAAAGCTCATTCAGCCCACCTTTATTCTGGATTATCCGATTGAGGTCTCTCCGCTGACTAAGAAAAAACAAGATCAGCCCTGGCTGACGGAACGCTTTGAACTCTTTATCGATGGGCGCGAATACGCCAATGCTTATTCCGAACTGAATGATCCGCTCGATCAGCGAGAGCGTTTTGCAGCTCAGCAGAAGAAACGTGAGGCAGGCGATGAAGAAGCAAGCTTGATGGATGAGGATTTTTGTGTGGCACTTGAATATGGAATGCCGCCAACAGGCGGCTTGGGTATCGGAGTGGATCGGCTGGTTATGCTGTTAACGAATTCACCCTCCATACGCGATGTTTTGCTGTTCCCAACGATGAAACCCATCCGCTGAGTAAAATGATCATAGAAGGACAGGGGGTGAGAGCGTGTTATCAAGAGAGGAATGTCTTCAGATCCTGGGCCTGCCCGAAGACGCAAGCCCTTATGATATCGAACGCCGCTATACGGTGCTGGTCAAACGGTATCGCGGTCAAACAGATCCGGAGACCATCCAGAAGCTGGACCAGATCACCCTGGCCTATAACATTTTGACCGGCCGTTATGTTGAACCGGAACCGATTGATCCGCGCCTTGAAAAAGTGATCTTCGGCAAAACACTCTACACGTGGCTTAATTTGTGGCATTATTGGCGTTGGCCGCTTTTGGGGATTCTTTTCGGCGCCATCTTTGTCGGGTCTTTGGTTTATTCCATTGTGACCAACAAGCCGCCCGACTTTCAACTGGTGGCCGCAGGGCAGTTTTATGTGACAGACGACGCTGAATCGCGCATCAAGCAGTATGTTTGCGAGAGTATAGAAGGCGTTGAAACCGTGGAGTTTCAATTTATCCCGCTTTCCTTTGATCAGCCGGAACCTACGGGGACAGATTTATTCCCAGCCGGCGCGGATCCCGAAAGTGAATACGCCTATGTGATGAAAATGATGGCTCTGATTGCTGGCGACACCATTGAAATGTATATTTGTGAAAAAAGTGTTTTTGATCAGTATGCACCGCAAGGCGCGTTTTACGAGTTGGATCAGGTGTATCACAACCTGTCCGATTTGCCGGAGGATGTCCTTTCTAAAATCAAACCGCTGAGGCGTGTCTTTATAGAGGATTATGAAGAGACCGAAAATGCAGAACAAATCTGGCCGGATGAAGAAGCAATGAACAAAGACACCTCTTTGCCGATCTATGGCCTGGATGTGACCGAATTGGAATTGCTCGAAGGTGTTGGCCTGTATGGGCAGAGCCAGATTTTAACCATTGGTGTCAAAGGCGATCATTTAGAGCAGGTTGAGCAATTCGTGGAGCACTGGATCCGCGATTATGAGAAAATGCATGAGGCTCGGAAAGCCTATGAAGAGGCTTTGAAAGAAAAAACGGCCGCTTCTGCATTTGAATAATCAAATAATCAAGACTCCGTCCTGTTTTCCGAAAGCTGAACGGCCTCGTAAAGCGCGTCGATTTCTTCTTGTGTGAGTTCGCGGCATTGCCCGGGAAGCAGATTTTTGTCCAGCTCAAGGGGGCCGAACGCGATGCGTTGCAAAGATTGGACTTCACGGTTGACTGCTTTTATCATCCGCTTGACCTGATGATATTTTCCTTCCTGGATCATCAGATCCGCCTCATTATCCCCCCGCAAACTCAAGATAGCCGGGCGGCAGACCAAACCATCCGGAAGCGGAAGCCCTTCTGCGAATAAACGGCCGATTTCTTCCGTTAAAGGCTCTCCACGATAGGTCAAGCGGTACGTTTTCCATATGCCGAAGCGCGGACTGGCCAGCCTGTGGTTTAGGGTGCCATCATTGGTTAGGATGATAAGACCTGTCGCGTCTCGATCCAATCGACCAACCGGTGCCAGGCCAACCTGTCGAAGGTTCTCTGGGATTTGTTCAGCGATCGTTGGTAAATGTGAATCATAAAGGGCGGTTACCCATCCGGCGGGTTTGTTTTGCATCAGATGAATAAAACGACGCACGAAGATGACCCGCCCATCCAAAGAAATGACAGCTTTTTGCGCCTCTTTGACGTCATAGGCAGGGTTTTTGACTCCTTGCCCATCTACGGTGACACGACCTTGGTGAATGAGCCGCTTGATCTCCGAGCGGCTTCCGTAACCTGAATTTGATAAGATCCGGTCTAAACGCATATATTTTCCTTCCTTTGCTGTCCGTTCTATTATACCGGATATGCTTGGCCAAAATCACGCTCTATGGATCAGATTTCGGCTGGCTTTTATTTTTCTATTTCTCATGTGTTCTTTTTCATGTTAAAATAAAAATGAAATAAGAGGAAGGAAATCGTTCATTTATGTCAACCGTGATGATTAATCTTGAAAAAGGCAGACCCAAAGTAGACGCCGCCATGACAAAATTGCGTCTGGAACTGGCCACCCTGCGCCGCATCGGCGCTCATACAGTGAAGATCATTCACGGATACGGCTCATCCGGTACGGGGGGATCCATTCGTACAGCCACCCATGTCTATTTATCTGAGCTGCTGAAGGATGATAAAATCAAAGCTTTTTGTATGGGGGAACATTTTGGGCCTTTTGAACAAGCTGGCCGTCAGATGATC
>JAGPFK010000104.1 GCA_018056585.1 Clostridia bacterium
GGAAGGTCAGATCACGCCGCTTCATTTTCACACGTTCAAAATGGAAGACATCATCAACCGGGGCGGCGGTAACTTACTTATTGAGGTGTATAACGCAACGCCGGATCATCGACTGGACCGAACAAGGGTGACAGTATCGGTTGATGGCCGATCTTTTGCGGTGGCAGCAGGCAGCACCATTCGCTTGACGCCGGGCGAAAGCATCTCATTACCGACCCGTCAATATCACAGATTCTGGGGCGAGGAAGGTCAGGGGACCGTTCTGGTCGGCGAGGTCTCACAAGTGAATGATGATACGACGGACAATTATTTTCTGGAACCGGCCGGCCGTTTCCCATGTATTGAGCCGGACGAAGCCCCTCTTTATCTGCTATGCAATGAATATCCACCGGCCCGAATACAGCCTGTTTAAGCATCTGTTTGACACCTGCCGCTGTTTCATGGCCATGCTTTGCAAGGAGGATCCATATGAATCTTTATGATTATGCGATTAAAATGGAACAAGATGGTGCGCGCTATTACAATGAACAAGCCGAAAAGAACAAGAAACATGCTATTGGACGTGTCTTTTCTTTTTTAGCCCAATCAGAAGAAAGACATGCAATCTTGCTTCAAGAGAGAGTAAAAAATCAAAAGATAGACCTAAATGAACTGGAAGTGCAGCCAGATGAAGCCAATATTTTTACCGCTATAGACGAATTTAAAGCGGATGTGACATCGATTCCGCGCCAGCTGGATGTTTATGAAATGGCTCTCGACATGGAACAAAAAAGCATCGATCTTTACTGCGGCATGCTGGAAAAAGCCACATCCGAAGCAGATCAAAAATTTCTTCAGTTTTTGATTGATCAGGAAAAGCAACATCATATGCTTTTTGATACGTTGCTGACTTTGGTTCGTCGGCCAGAGGAATGGGTGGAAGACGCAGAATTTGGCCCACGGGAGGATTACTGAATGACGGGATCAGGCATGGCTTCGACCGCTTTTCAAGTAAAATTGTTTTTTCGGCCGGATCTTAAGAAAACACCACAGGCTATGAGCCTTGGCGATCACCTTATAACCCGCGCATCGTGTTTGTGGTATTAATCTTCTGCGTGTCTATTGAGCCGAATGAAAAGAAGCGGCAACAGTATGGTTTTTTTGGAATAGATGGCTATGAAAACACATTCTTCCAGTTTTTGATCCCTATCGTTCCTGATCTGATATTTGCCTTGATCGCTTAGCCAACGACAGAAGAGTAACGGATAAATAATGGCTTCAGATTGACCTGCAATGAACCGTCAACTAAAATTCCTTGAGAATGGACTGCCATGACAGATGCATATACGTGTGCTATAATACGAATATAATTATATAAACCTATGGTGGCGTTGTAGCCGGCCTGTCGCATGAGCACTATTAATGATTGATTGTCAAAGTCTGGTTGCCACATAAGCCGATTGGAAGATGACTGGGTAGCGGTCATAAAAAACAGGCCGTTCACCCATGATCCAAAGGGGGAATAAAGTCGTGCATTCCTTACCCCAAAACACGGAAAACGAGATCCTTTTTATTCACGCAAATGAATCGCTTGATGGCATGGCTGCGGTCATACCCGATGTTGTTTATTCGGCAGGTCATGGCCACCCTTTGACACTTTATTTAATGGTTCCGTGGCAAAATTTGAAAGAGCAGGCTGAAAAGGCCTTACGCCCTCTGATCATATTTATTCAGGGGAGTGCCTGGACACACCCCAATGTGTTTTATCAGCTTCCTCAGATGGCCCAATTTGCCCGGATGGGATATATCGTTGCATCGATCACACACAGAGATTGTCTGGAAAATAATCCCTTTCCTGCCTTTCTTCAGGATGTCAAAACAGCCATTCGATTTTTACGCTGGACAGCAGGTGCCTATGGAATTGACACAGAACGGATCGCTTTATGGGGGACATCATCAGGCGGTAATGCGGCGCTCCTTGCAGGCTTAACCGGTGATGATCCGGATTATCGGACGAAAGAATATGAAGACCAGTCTGATCGTGTCCAGGCTGTTATTTCATGTTTTGGACCAACTGATTTGAGCGCCCTCTACAAACATGCTCAAACAACAGAATTACCAGAGACGATTACAGCTATTTTTCAAGGCCTGGTTGGACCACAAAATGATCCTGAAATCGTTATGAAGAAGATGAGCCCAATAGAATATCTTCGGTCAGATCATCCGATCCCATCCATTTTATTGGCACATGGCGATCGCGACACTTCTGTTCCCTATGAGCAAAGTGAAAAGCTGTTCAGAAAACTCAAAGAAAAGCAAGCGGATGTTCAGCTGATTTGTGTGCAAGGCGCACCTCATGAAGACAGCTTCTGGAGTCAGGCATTGTTCGATCAAATAGCTCTTTGGCTGAAAGAAAAGCTATGAGGGTATTTAGCAAAATCACAATGAAGATAGATTACAAATAGATGAGGTGCAACGGTTGGAGCGCTATCAGGAACTCTTAAAAAATAAGATTTATGAATCATGCCAACTGATGACTCGTGAGCCATCCGGCATTTTAACCCATCCTTACATGGTGCCTAGCAGTCCTGACAGCCCATTTTATGCAATGTCGCTCTGGGACTGGGATTCATGGTTTATTAGCCTTGTTCTGGGTCAGATTGAAGCAGACACAAAACAGCCAGGACGTTTTATGGAGTATGAGCAGGGATCTATCCTCAATTTTATTGATCATACGGATGAGCAGGGTCATATGCCGATTCATCTTGATGAAAATGGTGCTCTCTATCGCAGCCATAAAAATAGGAGAGCAGATATTGAAAATATGCACAAACCCGTTATTGCTCAGCACGTTGCTTTATTGTTTCAACGAAGTCATTGTCTGGATTGGATCCAGCCCTATTTTCCTGTTATTGAGAAGTTTCTGAATCGATATCTCACTGTTTTTTATCATGAGGAAACAGGACTTGTTTTTTGGCAGGATGATTTTGCGGTGGGCGTGGATAACGATCCGTCCGTTTTTTACAGGCCGGAAAAAAGCTGTGCCTCTATTTTTTTGAACTCCCTGCTATACCGTGAATTATTGGCGTTTGGCTACTTAATGGAAAGATCGGGACAAGCTGATCGTGCGGCATATTGGCGTTCTGAAGCTCAAAAACTGGCTGAAGCCATAAAGCAATTTTGCTGGGATGAAAGGGATGGCACCTTTTACAGTGCAGACCTGGCGCTTCGTCCTATTGATCCGTCGGACTGGTTGCACAAAGGCGCGCCACGCCATTGGCCGTGCCTTTTATTGCGTATTGACAGCTGGAGCAGTTTTCTCCCTCTATGGGCCGGACTAGCTACACAAGAGCAGGCTGTTCGCATGGTTGGTCATTATCGGGATAATCAGACATTTAACGCGCAGTTTGGCGTTCGAACTCTTTCCAGGCTTGAAAAAATGTATTCCCTTCATGCGTCTAATAATCCGTCAAATTGGCTTGGTCCGGTCTGGGGCATCAGCAATTATCTCGTTTTCAGCGGCCTTGTTAAATATGGTTTTGCAGATGATGCAAGGGATTTAGCCCGAAAAACAATTTTTCTTTTTGGCCGTGACCTTGAAAAAACCGGCACACTGCATGAGTACTATCATCCAGACACAGGGGACCCGATCATGACACCTGGCTTTCAAAACTGGAATGATCTGGTTCTTAATATGATTGCCTATCTGGAAGGGCGGAAAATGGTTGAGTGCTTTTAACTATCACGACCTTGCAAATCTTTGTAAAAATATGTCTGATTTGAGACTGGCTGTTGACAATGGACCACCCGTTGTGTCATTTTTGAATCAGTCCGTCAGCGGCAAATCAAAATTTGGAAGGTACATCATGGAAACAATCATAAACGTTGATTTTCCTTTTCAGCTTAATCGGTCTTTATTACTTAGAAAAGTTAAAATTGAAGAAGACCCAATGAATGAAGACTATCTAACCTTTTCGAAAATGTTGTCAGAAGCCGAACACATTGCAAGGCCGAAATATGGATACGGAATCGCTTCAATTGATGAAAAAACGGAGCAAGGTGTTGTCGTTGAAGGCAGGTTATTTACTTCAAAATTGGTCCGCAAGAACCTTGACCACGCGCATTGGATCATTCCTTATCTTGCAACTTGCGGAACTGAGATTGATGCCTGGTCTCGCCGCTATACCGATCTTTTAGAAAATTACTGGGCAGATGAAATTAAAAATCAGGTCCTTCAACAAGCCATCGGACATCTTTATAAAACAATTAAAAAGACGTATTTTCCTGATCAGGATGTGTCTCAGATGAGTCCAGGCTCTTTGCCGGACTGGCCCATTACAGAGCAAAGACCTTTATTTGATCTGATGGGCGACGTGGCTGCGATTATCGGCATGACTTTGACAGACTCATGCCTGATGATCCCATCTAAATCTGTTTCTGGTTTCTATTTTTCAGCCCAGGAACACTTTGAAAATTGCCGTCTATGCCCCAGAGTTCATTGCCCTGGCCGCAGAGTCCCCTACGACCCGCATATTTTAGCGGATGACAATCTTTTTCCAATGTCCACTTCGAAAACGTGCATAAACGATGAGCCATCGGAAAAACTGATCTATCAGAACAGCCAGCCACGCTCCTGCGATGCCCCACTCGAAAACATTGACAAATAAAGCCCCCAGAGAAACGCGTAAGATTAAAACACCGACAATGGTAGCAATCATCGTCCATAAAGTATCTCCTGCGCCGCGCAAAGCCCCGGATAGAATTAACTGGGATGACTGAAAAGGCTGGATAAAAGCAATGATACGTAAAGCCAGGGCTGCATTGCGGATGACTTCAGGATCTTTGTTGTATAGGGAAGCAAGCTGAGGAGCAAACAACAAAAAACACACGGCAATGCAGGTTGATATGAAAGATCCCAATTGCCGGGCTTCTTTAGCATATTCCATCGCCAATTCCGGCGATTTTTGTCCAAGTGAATAACCGACAAGAGAAGAAGCCGCTATTCCAAAAGCGGATCCGGGATTGAACGAAAGCCCCAGTATGTTTAAAGCAATCTGATGCGCCGCAAAAACAGTTGTTCCCAACCCAGCAACAATCCGGACAAAGAGCATCACACCAACGCGCATGATTAGCTGCTCGCCGGATGCGGGAACGCCAATTTTAACCAGATTATAGGCGATATCTTTACTGAATTGAAACTTATTTTTCAGGTTAAAATGGATGATACTCTTGCCGCTTGTCACATGTTGTATCATCAGGAGGAAAGCCAAAAAGTTTGAAAAAGCCGTCGATATGGCGGCCCCCACAATGCCGAGCGCCGGGACACCCAGCAGCCCATAAATCAGAATAGCGTTTCCGACGACATTCAATGAATTAGCAATGAGGTTGATACGCATAGGCGCTTTGGTTTCACCAACACCTCTTAAGGCAGCTGTAAAAGACATGTTTATGGAAGTGAAAAGAAAACCAACCAGCACAATGCGAAAATAAGGCGTGCCGACCTTTACGACGGTTGCTTCAGCACCAAGCAGCCCCATGATTGTTGGGGCAAACCATTGAAGAAGAAAAAAACAAGGAATGGCTAAACCGAAAAAACTGATCAGAACCACATGTTTCAGAGTTTGTTCAATCCGATGTTTTTGATCGGCACCCAGATAACGGGCAATGATTGCCGTGCCGCCGACATTAAGGGACTGTATCAAAGCCATCCCCAAAAGCATCGGTTGATTGACAATCCCAACCGCGGCGACTGCCTGATTGGCTAACGTTCGGTTTGGCATGTTTCCAAGCATCATCATGTCGATCATGCCAAAAAGGGAGGAGAGCATCAGCTCAAGCAGCACAGGCCAGGCGATGCGAATCACCTCGCTGCGATATTGTTTTTCATTGTTATCGGGGTGGCGCTGTAAGATGCGCCGGATGCTAGCTTTTTTGAACATGATTTGATGTCTCTCAATTGTCTTCTGATGATTTAAAAAGGTACAATTATTATTTTATCATACTTAGGGAAGTTCTAAAATGTAATTTTGATTTTTCTTCTTATTATTAGAATTAATTTTATTAAATAAAGGACGAAGTGATAATATAATTTTCATTGCTTCCGGAATAATCAAGTTAGTTT
>JAGPFK010000105.1 GCA_018056585.1 Clostridia bacterium
CCAGAATACGCTTCAAGATATCCTCGTTTTCATTGAGATTCATCAACCGGATAGAAGTCTGGGATGGTTTTGCATAGATAATCTGACCGATGTCAGCGTAAATAGCGACGTCAGCTGCTCTTTCAGGATTATTGGGATCAGATAAAAACAACAAATCGCCAGGCAAAAGGTTTGAAAGATCCAACAATCCGGTTGACTCATCATAAGATAACGGAACCAGCTGGCCTGTCTGCAACAGCCCGTCTAACGTTCTGGGCACTTCCAGACCATTAATTGATGCCGAAAGATGAACAATGCCAACCGTTGAAATACCGCGGACCGTTTGCCCATTTTCCAGCACGGTAGCCTGAAGAAAAGACAAGGCGGTACTGCAAAAAGCCTGTCTGGGCTGATATGGAGGCTTTATTTTTTCAGTTGATGGCAGGATCACAACACCATCATCGCTGATCCATCCTTTTTCGCCCCCCGGCAAGACAACGCGAGAAACACCGGTCCCTCGATAATCAATATACAACTCCGTTCCCATCATCACTTCTGCCAATAAAGTGCCACGCTTCGCATGAGACATAACACGTTTTTGAGCACTGATCACAATGGCTTTGTAAGGATATGCCGCCGGCTCAATCGATGAGCAATCCGATATCAAGTCAGACGTCATCATGTAGCCGGTCACGCCATCTTGAAGCCGGACAGCGACATAACCTGAAGGACATCGCTGATTTTGCACATAAACCGGTTCGTTAAGCAAAACCTGGGTCACTCGCTTTGCTTTCAGATCTGGCCGATCAAAAACATCTGCGACCGGTTTCGATACAACACGTGTCGTCTCGTCATATTTTGTCGGAATGGTTGTAACCGCCGGTTCCTGATCTTCCAGGCGACCAGCCTGCAGACGCTCAACAATTGCGGGCGCAACCCAAAAAACGATGACAACAATCAAAACGAAAACAAGCAGCGGCACAAGCCAGGCCGGCATGCCGGATGGCCGTTTTGAAACATAGAGATCTTTTTTGTAAGAGGAAACTTCGTTCTTCATATCTCTTTCTGGTGCAGCATGCAACAGTGAGCAATCGCCAGCTCTTCATCATGAGCGATGCTGACAGAGATGGAGCAGCCTTCCATAGCCAGATATCGGGCTCTGGCCGCACCATACAATTCAACTTCAGGCTGCCCTGAAAAAAGGCGGCGGATTTCTATGTCTGTCCATCTGATTCCATCCGGACCGATCCCGGTACCCAGCGCTTTGGCAACGGCCTCCTTAGCAGCAAAACGAGCGGCAAGAGAAGCAAACGAAGCAGCCGTCCATTCATCCTGATTCGGAAGACAATCTGCCTGCTCATCAGGTGTCCAGATTCTATCCAGAAATGGTTGTCCCAGCTTTTTGATTGCTTTTTGAATGCGCTCAATTCGAATTAAATCAATACCACTTTTTATCGTCACAGCCAAGCTCCTGCATGATCACGATTCAATTGTTCCTTTCGGTCATATCATTTTATGATCATACACCATTGTGGTCGTTTTTGTCATGTTGCCGGCTTTCTAGCATTTTGTTTACACTGAAAACGGAAAAACAAACTGTTCCATCTTGTACACTTTGCCGATCTTGCCATCAAAGGGTTGTCTGACAGGCGCGGTTTTCGTTATGATAGAGACATCAGGTTGACTCCATCCGGAGGTTTTTATGTACTATCCGCTGAGATTTTATCCCGTCTATAAAGACTATATCTGGGGCGGCCGGCGGCTGGCAGAGCTGGGCAAGATTTTGCCTGAAAACGGTCGTGTCGCTGAGAGTTGGGAAATCTCTGCCCATCCCAATGGCATTTCTGTTATTTCAAACGGGCCTTTGGCAGGTATCAGCTTAACGGATGCCTGCGAAAAACTAGGTTCTGACTTGCTTGGAACGGCTCTGCCAAAGGGTCAACGGTTCCCGCTTCTGATTAAACTGATCGATGCTCAGGATTGTCTTTCGGTCCAGGTTCATCCGGATGACGACTATGCAGCGCGTCATGAAAAAGGGAGTCCAGGCAAAAGCGAGATGTGGTACGTTGTTTCCGCTTCGCCTGGAGCCAGACTCATTGCCGGTCTCAAGCCAGGTGTTGATCGCAGAACTTTTGCTGATGCCATTTTAAGCGGAAATTGTCTTGACCTGCTCAATGAAGTTCTCGTCAAGCCAGGCGATGCCATAAACATACCGGCCGGCCTGGTCCATGCCGTCGGCGCCGGCTTGGTTCTCTATGAAATTCAACAAAACTCTGATATAACCTATCGCGTCTTTGATTATAACCGCAGGAATGATCAGGGGCAGTTGCGCCCTTTACATATTGAAAAAGCGCTGGATGTCATTGATTTTAACCGCAAAGAGACCCATCCCTTGATTCAAGGCCTGATCATTCGCAACAGTCAGATCACACGTCGCGTTCTGGTGCTGAATCGTTATTTTTTTGTGGAAGAGCTGTCTGTTCATGGCAACGGAGCCGCTTTTTCAAATGATGGCAGCCGTTTTTCCGCATTAACAGTTATCAGCGGAGAGGGCAGCTTATCTTATCAAAATGAAATAGGGCATTGGATATCAGAACCTTTGTTTGCAGGTGATTCGCTGTTGCTGCCCGCCAGGTTGGGAAACTGGACTTTATCCGGAAACATGAAAATAATCAGCGGTAAGCCTTCTCTTTTCGAGGCAGATGCCGCCTGGCTCTCTCTGCAAATCACAAAAGCTGATCTGATCCATTCTGAAAAAGACGCCGATCAACGCAACCTCTTTTTACCGAAACCATTAGCCGCCGCAGCTGCACAAGGCTTGATCGCTCTCGAGCCTTATCCGGACGAAATGAAATGCCACTGATAAAAGTCAGCTTCGCCTGCGCCGATTGATTTCCAGCCGCACATCTTCCCCGAAGAAGCGATAAACAGCAAAACCGCCGACTAAACGGCTTAGCAGACGCTCATCGTATTGATCACGCAAAGCAGCCGGATCAGCGTTGCTGGACAATATCATTTTGCAATCAGACCCCTGGCGGCCGTCAATAACAGCCAAAAGATCTGCATAGCGCGATGTGCTGCCTGATTCCGTACCCAGATCATCGATCAGCAAAAGGTTACAATGCATCATGCTGTCCTTCATAGCCAGGCTATGTTCCAAACGGATGGGATCTGGATTATAGCTGGACAGCAGCGTTCTGTGCTCCTGAAGCGCATCGAAAAGCTGCTGTGCCGAAAGATAGAGGACTGAATAGCCCTTCGCCAAAAGGGCATGCGC
Source organism: Clostridia bacterium (assembly GCA_018056585.1). Classification (GTDB taxonomy): domain Bacteria; phylum Bacillota; class Clostridia; order Saccharofermentanales; family UBA5734; genus JAAYBY01. The sequence continues at coordinate 3,257 of JAGPFK010000105.1, forward strand.
AATGCAAGCCATCAAAAAGGTTTTGCCGGTTCCGGGTTTGCCGACAAACAGCATATTGCGTGTTTCAGGATCACCAAAAGAATCAACAAATCGCTCACAAACTTTCCGCATGCCTTTAATCTGCTGACGCGGAGATAAATCTGACTGATAGATTTCCGGATTGGGTATGTCCGAAAAAAGGCTGGCATCAAATTGATCAAACGTCATATTCAACAGAGGCGATAAATTGGCTTCCTCCGTTAATAACGGAACCAGCAACGCCAGATAACAACTGCATCGTTTCCCATGAACCTGTCCTCTATCCTGGCACAAAGGACAGATATAGCGAGGCCGATCAAAATCGGGATCCAGTTTATGTTGTTTCAGATAAGCTTCACGTTCCGCTTTTATATAAAGCATGGCTTGCTTTGCTCTGGCGGGACGACCAGGTTCGATCACTTCGAGCAGCAGATCGGCTCCGGCTTCCGCCAGCGCCCGATCCATCCGTTCTAATTCCGGATGTGCCTGATAAACTGAGGCAACGGCCCGGTCACGAGCCGTCTCTGCCTGCATACGCCTTTGCTCGTAGATTTGCGCAATTTCCCGGCTAATCTGTCGCATCATTCTTCTCTTCCGGAATCTTCTTTTGATGAATCATGGATCGCCTCTTTTTCTTTTTCTTCTTCTAATCCAGCCGCTCTTTTGACCCAATCTGCCAGATCCATCTGTTGAGGCTCACATTGATCTTCCACTGCTTTTTCTGACTCCTTTGATTCCGTTTCATCTGCATCTATGGTTTCATAAAAGCCATTCAGGTATTCCTTTGAATAGGAACGCTGCTCGAAATTTGCCAGCCCCTTCCCTGCGCTTTTGTTGCCAGCATCACCTTTGCTCTCGGTCTGCCGTTCTTTAGCCAGCCGGGCGGCTTTTTCCTGTTCATACACTTTGATGGCTTCAACATCATGCAATTGATGCTCAAACCATTCCTGCAGGATGCGGTCAATAAAAGACAAATTGGGGTGGCTTAGCTTGGTTGTTTTACGTAAAGCAAGATCAATGACATCAAAGTCATACCCCAGCTGCTCGACCCATCGGGCCACCATTTCGTCATCGTATTCTGTCATATTTTTCCGTAATTTCCGGCTCACTTTACGGCTGACCTTCCTGACTTTTTCATGATCCAGAAAATATTGGTTCAGATCATTGAAAGAGATAATTCCTCTTTTATGCCAATTTTCCGCAACAGCTGTGATGTACGCTTTACTGTCCAGTTTGTTACGTCGGGCACACTCCTGAAAAAGAGCATAGATGACCTCGGGCTCAAAACCATACCGATCAAACCAGTTATCGATCTCTCTATACCAGGAGGGGGACATCAAACCCTGAAAAAAAGTCCTGGAAATGTCTGTCAGTAATTTTTCTCTTTTTGCAAAACGCGGATCTGTTTCACCATTTTCTGCCAGCTCAGAAGAGGTCCTGACACGATAGGTTCTTTCTATTTCTTTTGCCTTAATATCAGTCAGTTCAATGCTGCGCCCACTGATCGTCAGAAGTTCAGCTTGCGCTAATTCTAAGAGAGCCGTTTTAATCAGATCATTATTTTCTCCAAGACGCCTGGATAAGTCCTGTTCTGTGATGCTGCGATTGGTTCTGGCTGTCATCAAAAGAAACAAATAAATCTTAACGGCCAGGCCGCTGAGTTCAGATAGATACTCCAATATAAAGATATCGGGGACCATTGTATCAGACAAAAGCAGTTTTCTGCTCTCATCAATCTGCATGCCGAAACCTCCTTGCCTGATTCTTTTGATAAAACCCCGCCCTGCAACAGGGCGGGGTTTTATTATAGCATGATCCGATCGGATTTTGTTTTAGAGGTTCAGACACCCTGTTCGGCCAGGCGCTTATAGGATTCGTACCGTTCCCGCGCATCAGCCTCTGCTCTCTCAAATATGCGCTCAACATCTTCAGCCGGGTACTTTTTATACAAAGCGGAGTAGCGCACCTCACTTTTAAGGAAAGCTTTAAAATCACCTTTCGGCTCTTTGGAGTCAAGAGAAAACGGATTTTTCCCTTCTGACTTAAGAATCGGATTATATCGATACAAATGCCAATAGCCGACATCGACTGCTTCTTTTTCATGTGCTTGCGAAACAGTCAGGCCTCCCCGTATACCATGATTGATACAGGGTGAGTAGCAAATAACGAGCGAAGGACCACGCCAGCGCTCGGCTTCTGCGAAAGCTCTCAACGTATGGCTCTGATTGGCTCCCATCGCGACCTGAGCGACATAAACATAACCATAACTCATGGCCATCATGCCCAGATCTTTTTTCTTGACCGCTTTACCTCCGGCAGCAAACTGCGCAATCGCGCCCGTCGGCGTTGCTTTGGAAGCCTGCCCGCCGGTGTTGGAGTAAACTTCTGTATCCAACACCAATATATTGACATCTTCACCGCATGCCAACACATGATCCAGTCCGCCAAAGCCGATGTCATAGGCCCATCCGTCTCCACCGATAATCCAAGTGGATCGTTTGACAAAATAGGGCTCCAACTCCAGTATTTGATCAATGAGAGCCTTTGTTCTCGCCTCTCCGGCAGGTTCAGCTTTCAGGGCAGCCGCCAGGGCATCACTGGCCTGCCGTGATGTACTGCCGTCCTCCATTGTCGAAATCCAGTTCTGAGCCGCGCTTTTTAAGGCTTCGCTTACCTCTTGTTTTAAGAGCTCATCAAGCATGCCGCGAATGCGGGTCCGAAGCTGCTTGACAGCCAAGTGCATCCCTAAGCCATGTTCTGCATTGTCTTCAAACAAGGAATTGGCCCAGCTCGGCCCATGGCCGCAACTGTTCAT
>JAGPFK010000106.1 GCA_018056585.1 Clostridia bacterium
GATCATGGTTGCCCATCTCTTCATCATCAGTGTGAGACAAAGTTTTAAAACGGATCAGCCTATCCTGACGATACCCATGGCTCAAAGCCTGATGGAGGCCAGCCTGCGAAATAATTGGTGTATCCTAAAAGTGCCGCGATCTGTTCAATATCACCTCAAACGCAATGATATCGCTTCTCGTTCTCATCGCAAGACGAAGCTGCGAAAACGGGAAGAACAACGAAATCTCAGCAGACAACAAGATTTCAATCTCTCATATGGCTATCTTTTGTGTCGTACTATCACCTAAAAAAGCATAGGATTAAGGAATTTGTTCTTGTCCAGAACGTAAAGACTGGCTGGGCAAATGCATATGGCCTTGAAGCTATTATTATTTTTCAGATTCTTCAGGCTCTATCATGGGTGTAACATAATAAATAAAAGCACATAAGCCAAGCAATAAGAGCCCTTTAATGATGACCAGGAATTGGGAGCCATAGAAGGGTAACCCGAAAATGTACCAGGGTGCATGGGGTTCTACCAGGGACAAGAACCAGGTGCCAAACGCCGATCCGAGCAAAACGCTGATATTGGCTGAGAAGTTCCAGAAAGTAATGAATATATCTGTATTGCCTTCTGGTAAATGAATATAAAACGAATTGGCAAAAACAAGGTTCGTGCCGACGGAGTTGAATCCTTGTATGATACTGACGATCACATAAATCCACTTCGTTTGACTGGTGGAAAAGGCAATGGGAAATTCCATTAAAGCCGTCACAAAGACGGTGAACAGTAAAACCTTGGACCAGGAGTAATAATTGATTGCTTTGCGCCAATAACGCAGTAGAAAGACACTGCAAATTGCATTAACGATTGATCCGATATAAATATAGGTATAGCCAACCTGGACTGTGTTTAATACATAATAAGTCCAGGTGCTCGCATTCACGTTGGCAAAACAGCTCCAGAGCATGACTATCAAAGCGGTTAAGATGAATTTGCGATGACGAAAAGGAACCCGAATCATATCAAGCACGGAAACTTTTTCGTCAAGGCCTTGATAAGGGTACTCTTTTGGAATGGCGTAAAGCAAGATACCGCTGATAATCAAAAGAGCCGCAGCAATGTAACGTGAAGTGATGATAATTTCAGCCTGCCGGGGTGATCCAGATAATTTGTCAGCAATCAAAGAAGCCGCTATTGCGACCAATGTGCCTACAAATGCGCTAATCAAATTAGAATAGGAAAAATAGATGTTGCGATCGTCTCCTTTAGGGAGAAAATGTATATGCCAAGCAGCAGCACCGGATCCGAAAAGGGCGTTTGTAATATTTCCCAGCAGCAAAAAAACAGCGAACCAAATGGTTCGTTTTGTTGGATCTGACACGAAAAGGGGCATAATAGTTGTGGCAATCACAACCATCCCATAATAAAAAACAGTGTTGAAAATCAGGATGGCTCTTCTTTTTTTGATTTTACTCAGGATGAGAGGTGAAAATAAACTAAAGCCCCAAGCAATATAAGGAATGAAGGTGATGATACCAACCCGAACAATATCGATGCCGTTCAGAGTCAAAAAGCCTGTGTAAAAGACACCGGTAATAAAAACATTTGCTATGCTGGCAATGAAGGTGTTCATCAGGAGGAAACACCTTCCTTTTGCCTGTTCATCTTCAAAATTAAAGACCCGGTAAAAATCAGAATATTTAACTCTTTCTTTAATGGAAATCACCGATTGCTACACTCTCTTTTCTAATAATCTGAATTGGGGCGACGAAGGGATTGATCTACAGTTTGCCATGCTGTCCCTTGTTCGTCAATTCCCCTGATCTTGTCCTTTCTAAAATCATGAGGATCGGAAAAATAATCAGAATTATGCTATCCTATATAGAGCACGAAAAATCGAAGAAGGTAAGGTATCAATGATTAAACAAAAAGAAAAGCTGGAAAAGATGATCGATTCGAGTCAAAGGATTGTGTTTTTTGGAGGCGCAGGTGTTTCGACAGAAAGCGGCATACCTGATTTTCGAAGCCCTGCCGGACTCTACCAGAAAGAAAAATCATTGCAGTGGCCAGCGGAAATCATTTTATCACACGATTTTTTTCAAAGTCAACCACTTGTTTTTTACCAGTACTATCGTCAAAATATTGTGCACCCTGAAGCGAAACCCAATCCGGCACATATCCGCCTGGCAGAACTGGAAAAGGAAGGAAAGCTGATTGCCATCATCACACAAAATATTGACGGCCTTCATCAGGCGGCAGGCAGTAAACACGTTTTAGAGCTGCATGGGTCCATTCACAGCAACACATGTCAGAAATGCGGAAAAAAATACGGCCTGGATAAAATCCTTTCTGGTGAAGACATTCCAACTTGTCATTGCGGTGGTATAATCAAGCCGGATGTGGTGCTGTATGGAGAAGAGCTCAATCAGCAAGTCATGAATGAAGCGATTGAAGCCATTGCGCAATCGGATTTACTGATTGTTGGCGGCACATCATTAATGGTTTATCCGGCCGCAAGCTTACTCCATTATGCCGTCAGCTGCCGCATCGTGATCATCAATCAAACACCAACCCCATACGATCAGCGTGCGGATCTTGTGATTCGCGGGCCCATCGGTGAGGTGTTGGGGTTGCCTCAAATGAAGGATTTGAATGATAAAATGGAAAAATGAAGATAAAATCCTGTTGCATCCTGATATAAAAAAAGATAGTATAGACAAATGTAATGGCTGACAGATTTTCAGCACCAATAAATATGGGATGGGGAGGCTATCTATGACAATGGCCAGATATATTGGCACGGCTGCATATGGAATACGGGCACCGATTATTCGGGAGGGTGACGATCTTGCTTCGATTGTTGTTTCTTCGTTGCTTGAGGCATCAAGTCATAATGCCTTCCAGATCAAAGATCGTGATGTGATTGGTGTCACCGAGTCGCTTTTAGCTCGTGCGCAAGGCAATTATGTAAACACTCAAGACATCACGGCCGATGTGATGCGTAAAATTCCAGACGATTTTGTTGTCTTATTTCCCATTTTGAGTCGGAATCGCTTCGCTCTGATTCTCAGGGGACTGGCTCAAAGCAAAAGAAAAATGACTGTCATGTTGAGCTATCCACACGATGAAGTCGGGAATCCACTGATGGATCCCGACCAGCTGGACGAATCTGGCATCAACCCTCATACCGATATCCTGACAGAAGATCAGTATCGCCGCCTGTTCGGTTATGAATTCAAGCACCCTTTTACCGGGCTGGATTATGTGGCTCTGTATAAAAGCCTGGCGGTCAATGATAACATCGAAATTGTTCTGGCCAATGATTATAAAGCCGCGCTTCAATTTTCACCTCATATCCTGGTGGCAGATATTCATGATCGGAGCCGGCTGAAACGGAAATTATGGCAAGCGGGCGCGCAAACAGTCATTGGTCTGGATGATCTTTTGACCGAACCGGTCAATGGCAGTGGCTACAACCCTGAATATGGCCTGCTTGGCTCCAATCAGGCAGGCGATGATCGGCTCAAACTTTTTCCCCGTGATTGCGCCCAATTTGTGACCTGTGTTCAACAGCTGGTCAAAGATAGAACCGGGAAGCATTTGGAAGTCATGATATATGGGGATGGCGCGTTCAAAGACCCACGGGGCCGGATCTGGGAACTGGCTGATCCGGTTGTGTCACCTGGCTATACAGATGGCCTGAAAGGCCTCCCTAATGAAATAAAACTGAAATATGTTGTGGATAACGAGTTGGCCGGACTCGATCGTTTCAGTGCCGCAGAAAGCCTCAAAAACAAGATACGCACAAAAGCATCAAAGTCAGTCGAAACATCGGAATTTCTTGGCACAACTCCCAGACAAATCACGGACTTGTTGGGCTCTTTATGCGACCTCATCAGCGGCAGTGGAGACAAGGGAACGCCCATTGTTCTGATCCAGGGTTATTTTGATAATTACGCGTCGGATTAAAAGCCAGTTTATCGCCTGCATAGCGATTCATACGCTTCCTGATAATAAAGGGCATTTTCCACGGGCGTGTTCGGCGGGATGTGATTCCCGACAGCTAAAAAATAACCTGGACAGAGCCGCCCTGTCTCCAAACAGCGGGCAACTTCGGCATAAATGGCGTCCCGGTCACCGTTCAGGAGAATACGTGTGTCGGCATTTCCAATCAGAACATGTGTCTGACCATACTTTTTAGCCAGTAAAGCCAGATCGGTCACCGGCTCCAGCACAAAACCGTGAAACCCGCAATCAACGAGGTCATCGATGAATTCTGTGTAGTTTCCATCTGACGTGAAAAGGACTTTTTTGCCGCTGTTCAGAAGAGGCTGCATGTATTTTTTATAATTTGGAAATACGTACCGTCGATACCACTCCGGGTGAATAAAGGCACCACTGGTCCACACGATATCATCATGGACCATCACAACAGGAGCCTCACACAAAGCCAGTGCATCAAAATATTGCTGCATCCAGCCGGCGTAACGATTAGCAACGGCGCCAAAAGCACTGCCGTCTATTCCGGCTGCCAGCAGAAGTGTTTCCCACCCCAAAATATCGATTAAGCCGGATAGGCATGTGATGTAAATGCCAGTCATGTTGACGGCGTCTGAAAAGAACGCGCAGTTTTCACGATAATGATCATTGAATCGAGAAATCAATTCTTTCTGATCTTTCGGCCCGTAAAGGGCCCATGGATCGAAAGAAAAGACGTCATGGGGATCTTCGTACAGCTTGTCTGTCCGATTGTCATAATCAACGCCATCGGCTGCATAAACCGCATGCCCCATGTGCGAGCATCGATCACCAAATTCCCCACGGCCGATCAACGTGCTCCAACATAAATCAAATGACCAGGCCTTCATGAAGGCGGCCTGAGCTTTTTTCTTCACCTCTTCCGGGCTTTTTTGTGTAACCTTCAGGCCTGTGACCGCGAAAATGAGATCAAAGTGATCCAAAACAGAGTACTCCGTCCGTGGAATACGGGCAGGCCTCTCTAGACGAATAGCAGCCATTCCATCTTCATACGACATAAAAACCTCCTTCGATTTTTCATTGGTGATCGGTCGTCAAAAAAATGATCAGCTTCTGTTTAGAATGATATCAGCAATACCGGATCTGTGCCATGGATCATTCGATAAGAAAAATGAAGATTACCGTGAAAAAAACAAAAGAAGAGTCCATTTGGAAGAATAATCTGATATAATGAAATTTATAATCTGGTGAAAAACCGCCATCTGATGAGATTATTGCTGTGAGGTTTTGATGACCAGTTTTCAATTCAAAGACGATTTTATGCTGGGCGTTGCCAGTGCAGCAACGCAAATTGAAGGTGGAGAGAGAAATCACAGTTGGTTTGATTGGGCATGCCAGGGGAAAATTAAAGACGGGACCAGCCCCTTGAGAGCGACGGATCATATCAACCGCTGGCCTGAAGATTTTATGCTGATGCAACAGATGGGCATTCAGACCTACCGGTTTGGTGTGGAATGGAGCCGTATTGAACCCGAATGCGGCCGTTTCGATGAAAAAGCCCTGCAATTGTATCGAGCGATGCTGCTTCGGCTGCATGAGCTCAACATTCACCCGCTTTTAACCCTTCATCATTTTACCAATCCGCTCTGGTTTGAAAAAATGGGTGCTTTTGAACATCCGGACAGCCTCTCGATTTACCTGCGTTTCGTCGAAACCGTTATTCGTTTTCTGGGTGATCTTGTTTCTGATTATATTACCATCAATGAGCCCAATGTTTACGCCGTTTTCGGTTATTTATACGGCCTGTGGCCTCCCGGGAAAAAGTCGTTTGGTAAAACAGTCCGTGTGTTGTCCCGCCTCGCTGAATGCCATATTCGGGCCTACAGCCTGATTCATCAAATTCAGAGCGAGATGGGCCGATCCGGCACGCAAGTTGGATTTGCGCACCATATGCGCGTTTTTTCGCCTTTGAATTCCCGCAATCCCTGGCATCGCTTAAACGCACACCTTCTCGAAGTTCTTTTT
>JAGPFK010000107.1 GCA_018056585.1 Clostridia bacterium
CTTTTAAATATTTCAAAACACCACGCAAAAATGGGAACAGTTATGTGAGCATCAACAAAGAAGCTGCTTATTTCTGCCAGATGAATTATAGGTTTATCTTACCATATCACGAAAAAAACGCAATCTAGCTCGAGTCGCTTTCCCATCTCAATCGTTGTGCGGTATAACGGGCCTGAAGTGTAGATCATTTCTTGATGAGCTTAGCAGGAAAGGGACACGAGCACCGCTTGTTGTTCTTCTTTTCCCTGCCTGTTTAACCCTACAATAATATATTGGAGGAGTGAAATTCTTGGATTTGGATATCCCCGCCAGCCGCGCAATCCATCCAATTTTTTTGAAATATGCAAAATAAGCCTCTTTCAAAATGAGAACGTTTTGTATCGCTAACTTTCAAAGACCCGGAGGTGATATAATATAACCAGTACAAGCATAATTCGACTTTATGGGAAGGGAGGAGTGCTCATGAAAAGGACCATCAGCATTGTCTTATCTTTATTATTGATGCTCGTAATGCTCTGCGCTTGCGCGCCTATGATAGAGAAAAGCGCAGAGCCGACGACGGTAGTCACCGAAACCATAACGACCACGCCTGAAGCAATGCCCACACCCGCCGAAACTTCTGCATCGCAAGAGCCGACAGTTTCTTCAAGCGAAACCCCTTCTGAAACGACCACGCCTGAAGCAACGCCCGCACCCGCCGAAACTTCTGCATCGCAAGAGCCGACAGTTTCTTCAAGCGAAACCCCTTCTGAAACGACCGCGCCTGAAGCAACGCCCGCTGAAACCAGCCCCAGGATGTACTCAAGTTATGCGCATCTTGTGTCGTTCGATCCGATCGATGGCTTGGCCCAGTTTGACTTCTTTGATCTCCTTAAAGGCGCTCAGGCAGTGGATTTTCTCGTTGACCACGGGGGGTATTCCAGGGATGCCGCACAAGCGTTAGTAAACGACTTCGGCGATTCCGAGTTTGTGGAAAAAAATCTGAATCCACAGCTTCGCGCGATCGACATTGACGATGTTTCTTTGAGTCTGATGTACCAGCCGAGCGGTGAGATGATGGAAGGGGCAGAACCCGTTCCATCAACCGCATCGGACTTTAGGGCGATATATGCGCTTGACCCAACCTTGCTGACGGACTCCTTCTTTTTCTACGTCCATGTAAACAGCAGCGGGCGCGCATATTTTGTGGAGCAGGTGTATTGGCCCTAAAGCGCCAAAAGCTTGAGTGATACGAGATTATTACCGCATAGAAAGCAAAGATTGGCACCTGATCTGGGGGCTTCAGCACGTTAAGGTTACGATACGGGAAACAGCAGATATAAAGAAGCGAAAGAGACCATAACGCGTCATTATTCACTGAAGGATAATCATTCATCTGCCCACCACTGCGCCATTGGAACGGGCATTGGCTTTGCGCGCAAAAGGTTGTTGTCTTTTATAATGATGATGACCATGTGTTCCATAACGACTTCTTATGCTGCGGTACCTGTGATTATCAGACCGTGACATGAGGAAGGGAAAACGTAAAAGTTGCGTTTTCACGATGACGGCACCGTTGCCACATAACCCAGGGTAACTTTGTAACTATGTTTTGACGAGCGTAAAGGCGAAGGCTTATGTCACCTACAGGTATAGTCCTACCTTTTACTTTACAATTTTACAATTTTTGGAAAGGCGCAGTGTTTATTTTTGTGGGAAAATGTATCTGCCGCTAAAGCGAGCGGGTCATTTTTTTTGATGCGCCGAGCGGGAGAATGGGACTCGAGCACCGCTTGGCGAGCATCTTTTCCCTGCCTGTTCAGCTCTTCAAAAACAGTGGATTTGCGGACATAAAAATCTGACAATTAAGTCTTTGTTGCGAATGTCAAAGAAAAAAGCGCAATCTAGCTTGAGTCGCTTTTCCATCTCAATCGTTGTGCGGTATAATGACAAGGAAGAAAGCATAGGAGGACACCTATGGATTCATTATCTGATATCATGTTGCAAATTAAAATGTTTTGCAGTGCGCGCGACTGGGACCAATTTCACAACCCGAAAGATTTGTCGATCGGATTGAGCACAGAAGCCAATGAGCTGCTTGATCTGTTTCGCTTTAAGAGCGAAGAAGACATGCGAACCATGTTGATGGATCAGGAAAAAAGAAATCAGATCGGACAGGAATTAGCAGATGTTTTCTTTTTTCTCCTTCGCTTTGCGCAGCTCTATGACTTTGACTTATTACAGGAAATGAAAGAGAAAATGTTCATCAACGACAATAAATATCCGATAGAATCAGCTCGCGGCAGTAATCTGAAATATAATGAAAAGCGGTTATAGAAAAGATGATTCTGTACAGCAGCAGCGCCATCGAATTTCATCATGATGTTGAAACAAATAGAATAACGGATCGGATCCGGGAAGCATTTCTGGAACGCCTTGGATATTTGCCTGGAATAGCAGAACAAAGATCATGGGCTAATTCTCTGCAATATATGGAACGCATCATCCGAAATGCAGCTATTCCGGATGATTGCGGCATCCTGATTGAATTTGCCATACCGGCTACAAACAAGCGGATCGATTTTATGGTGACGGGACTTGATGCTGAAAATCAGGATCATTTTGTGATTGTGGAACTCAAACAATGGGAAACAGCCGATGCCACCGATCAACCGGATATTGTTAAGACCTATGTGGGTCAGGCTGTGCATCCGGTCACACATCCTTCTTATCAAGCCTGGTCTTACAGGCAATTTTTGACCGACATGAACGAGGCCATAGAAGCAGGCTGTTTTCAGGGGCATGCCTGTGCTTATTTGCATAATTATGCCAGAAAGCCGAATGAGCCATTACTCAGCCCTCAATACAGCGAAATTGTTAAAGAATCACCCCTCTTTTTTAAAGATGATTACCAGACGCTGCAGCAATATATCCACCAATATGTTTGCCGCGGAAAGGGCATCAATACCATTCATTATATTGAAAACGGACGCATTCGACCCTCCAAAAAGCTAATGGACTATGTCGGGCGTTTGCTTGAAGGCCATTCAGAATTTATTTTACTGGATGAACAGAAAGTGGCTTTCGAGTCAATTATGGCCGTTGCCCTGAAAGCCAGGGAGAAAACAGTCGTTATTGTTGAGGGTGGTCCCGGTACGGGTAAATCGGTGTTGTCTGTACAGGTGATGGGCCAATTGCTTCAAAAAGGAAAGCATGTTCAGTTTGTCGCGCCCAACGCAGCTTTCAGGGTTGTATTAAAAGAGACGCTGGCCAAAAACAGCATGCAAAGCCGTGTGCGCCTCAACAGCCTTTTTAGCGGCTCGTCCGGATTTGTCGAAACACCGGATAATGCTTTTGATGTTTTGGTTATAGACGAGGCTCATCGCCTAAAGAATGGCAAAGCTTATCAGTACCGCGGTGAAAATCAAGTCAAGGATATCATCCGTTCCGCGCAGGTTTCAATTCTGTTCGTTGATGACAGCCAGCAAATCAGGCCGGAAGACATTGGTTCTGTCAAAGAAATCTTAAGTGTTGCAAAGAAATATAAGGCGAAAGTTCATCTGTTCAAACTGGAGACTCAATTCCGTTGCGCGGGAGCCGAGGGCTTTATAAACTGGATCAGTGATGTCCTGCAAATCGAAAAAACAGGTAATGCTATGGGTTGGGACCAGGAGGCTTTCGAATTCCGTCTCTATGACACGCCACAGGAAGTTTATAAAGCCATCTCAGAAAAAGCCGCGGCCGGTTACAAAGCCAGGCTGCTGGCCGGTTATGCCTGGCCCTGGACTTCTGCCAGAAACGGTAATCCAAGTGGTGAAATGGCAGATGTAAAAATGGAGGAGTACCAATTTGCCATGCCATGGAATCCCCGGACCAGTCGTGAAAAATGGGCGATTTCGGAAAATGGCCTTCAGACCATCGGTTGCATCCATACGGCTCAGGGTCTTGAATTTGATTATGTGGGTGTTCTGATCGGTTATGACCTTAAATTTGACCCTGTCACGCAGCGGGTCTATGCTGATCCTGATGAATACAAGGATATAGCCGGGAAAAAGGGGCTGTCCGGACAGCCTGAAGAACTAACACGCCTGGTTAAAAATATTTACAAGGTTCTTTGTTCACGGGGCATGAAAGGATGTTATCTGTTCTGCCGAGATAGGCAGCTGAGCGAATATATAAAGCGCCGGTTTGCCGCGGCCAGACGATCAAAAGATCTTTATGACTTTGTGGATCAAACTTTTACTGATCAGCAACTGCGCGTGGCGGACCATGAGCGAGAAAAGCCAGAAGAAGTTGAAAAATTACTCTGATTCCTCAATAGCTGCTTTCTGTGTGTTTATTTTAAAAATCTCCCGGTAAGTTTCATCTGAAAATTTACGCGTTCTATCATATCGAACCAGCCCGTTTTGTTCCTGTTCCACGTCGGTCAGTTGGGTGTAACAGAATCCGCATATAGCCGGATTTTCCAATAAGACACGAGTCAGTCCGGCATAGCGGTCCAGAAATTCACTTTCCGTCGCCGGCTGCCTGCCGTACCCCCACCCCTGATCTTTCTCGTCCGGATTCCACCAGGTGCCGCCATATTCGCTGACAAAATAAGGCTGACCGGCATAAGTTTGTCGCTCCGGAAACGGGTTATAAACTTCGCCGCCCTGCGCCATGGATGCAAAAAACTGTGCAAAAACAGCCGGATCTTGTTCATAACAATGAACATCAAAAATGTCCGTGATGACATGATAAGCACCACTGGTGTCAATGACAGGCCGGCTTTTATCCATGGCTTTTGTTACCTCATAGACCAGCCGAAGGACCGCATTGTCTTGTTTGCGCCCATCCAGATCCCATGTTTCGTTGAATGGACACCAGCCAATAATGGATGGGTGATTAAAATCTCTTTTTACAGCGGTCATCCATTCTGGCAAAAAACGTTTTAGTCCCTCTCCTCCACCCGGCGCGTGAAAATCAAGCCCCCAGCTTGCATGTTCACCCCAAACCAGATAGCCCAGATGGTCCGCCCAATAAAGGAAGCGCTCCTCAAAAATTTTTTGATGCAAACGCGCACCATTGAAACCAAGTTTCATGGACAGTTCAATATCTGATTTCAGATCTGCATCGGTTGGCGCCGTGTAAATGCCGTCCGGATAAAAACCCTGATCAAGAACAAGACGCTGAAAAACAGGCCGGCCATTTAGGTAAATCGCTTTGTTTTTCAGTTGGATGTCCCGCAGGCCAAAATAGCCATCCACCCGGTCAATCACCATTTCTTCCTCTTTGAGCTCTATAGCCAGGTGATAAAGATTCGGCTGACCGACATCCCAGAGATGGCACTCGGATAAGGGTAACGATCCTTCAGCCATGCCATGGCTTAAGGCGGCCGTTGTGAAGCCAACGGGTCTGCCGTCAAAAAAAGCCTGCAAACCAATTGTGTGCTCATCGGGAACACCCTGCACCCAAACGCGATACAGAACGGACTGATCATGGATTTTGGGGATTATTTGATAATGCTGAATAAACACATTCGGAACAAACTCGAGCCAGACCGTTTGCCAGATACCAGTGGTGCGTGTATAGTCACAACCATGTGAATCATAAAGGGTGCTTTGCTTTCCTCGCGGCTGTTTCATACTGCGGTTGTCATCCTGTGCCATCACGACAAGGGTGTTGGAGCCGACTTTGACCTGCTGGGTGATGTCGAAGGTAAAGGGAACATAGCCACCATCGTGTTCCCCGAGCCAGATCCCATTGACCCAGACTTCGCAATGATAATCAACCGCGCCGAAGTGCAGCAAAATCCGGCCGGTCAATTGTTCAAAAGAAAGATTCACGGTCCGGCGATACCAGCATGCCGGGATAAAATCAATATAGTTGATGCCGGACAGGCGACTCTCCGGACAGAAAGGAACCATAATCTTCCTGTCAAAAGGGCCGTCCAGATAGAAATGACGATCCTTGCCGCTTTTCCCAAAATCAAACAGAAAGTCCCATGGAC
>JAGPFK010000108.1 GCA_018056585.1 Clostridia bacterium
AAATAGTCGATTTAAGACCCAAAACCTGCTTAAGCATATCCTGCACAGCAGATAGAACCGTCACACTTGACTCAGATTCATAGCACAACAAAACAAGTTCCGGGATGTCCTCAGCAGTTTTTCCCAGTTCCTCCAGAGCTTTTTCCAGAAAGGCTCTGGCCTGCTCGGGATCAGCCTTGGTCGGCCAGGCCCTGTAGGGATATTCTTCGTTAAAAGCTTTTTCATACCCTAATTCTGACGGGGCGGTCAGGCGGTAAGCCGGCTCATCCGTTGTGAGGACTGAGGCACATAAATTTTCACGATCAATCGCTAAATTAAGTGCTTTTCTGAAATTCACATTGCTCATAAAAGGTGTCATTGCTTCGCTTGAACCTTGATGATTCAGATTCAGGCATCGATAAGACGTGGTGATGGACTTGTACGTGTAGCCTGCGTCAACCAAGGAATTGATCTGATTCATGCTGGTGAAGCTGGCCATGTCTAAATCGCCCGTTAAAAGCATATCCACAGCGGTATCACTTGCAGATGCGCCGATTAAAAAAGTGATTTCATCCATATGAATGTTGTCTGCGTCCCAGTAATTTTCGTTTTTAACAACCGTCACTTTTGAATCGGTTGCCCATTCACTGAGAATGAATGGTCCGTTGCACAAGAGTTTATCTGCGGCCGATCCATATTCAATTCCCAAAGAGGTGGCCAGTTCCGCCTTGATTGGCGTATAGGAAAAATTTGTAAATTCAGTCTCGAACATCGGGATGCTGTAAGTCAGCTTTAAGGTTTTCTCATCGACAACCACAACGCCAACATCTTCCTTTTTTGCTTCGCCGTTGTAATAATCATTGGCATTTTCTAGGTATAACAAGCTGGAGGCGTTGCCATGGCCCGCCTCCGGGTCGATGGTTCGCATGATGGAAAAATAGAAATCATTTGCCGTAATCGGCGTTCCATCGCTGAAAGTGCTGTCACGCAGGACAAACGTCCATTCCTTTCTGTCATCGCTGTGCTGCCAGGATACTGCGGCACCCGGTTCCACTTTGCCTTCGATATCGCGCAGTAAAGGTTCATAAATTGTAAAACCAACTTCATAGGCTGAATCAAGGTTTATTTCAGCCGGATCCAGGGAATTAGGATCGTATGCAATGCCAATTTTAATCGACTTCATTTGTTTTTCTGTTGAACCGGTCGTTTCTGTCTCAGCCGATGACCCCGCCGTCGTTCCGCCAGATGTTGTGGCAACAGAAGACGTTTGCTTGGGACCACAAGCCGTACAAATAATAAACACCAGAGATATGGCTAACAAAAGTGACAAGTATCGCTTTATCGTTCTCATCAAAACCCCTCCAATTTATCTCTTTAACATGCAAAAGTATACCCAGAATAGTAGCATAAATAAGGCAACTAAGCAATGGAAAATCGGTGTTGAATCAGGCGATGCCTGGAGGAAGCGGCTCAGAGGACATGAGGCTGTCCGTTGCGGCGCCGTTTCTTCAGGTCGTGACGAATCATGGCAATGAGACAAAAAAGGCCGGCCAGTAAGACGAGGACGATGGCCACAATAAAAAGATAATGAAAAGAAGATTGTTCCGTTTTTGAATTGTCTATCGTTTCAGACTCGTTTTTTGTTTGGATGACAGACTCTGTTTGTCCCTCACTGACCGGACGATCAATCAAAATGATGCGAAACACCCCAATCTGTCGTTTGCCGCCGTCAGTGCAGCGGCGATAGACAGGAGATTCAAGTGTCTGCCTTTTTAATCCACTTTGGATAACCAGCTGTTCCGGATCAATCTGTATCTCATAGCTTTTTCCGGCTTGATCGGCGGGTAAAATAATGTAGTCGTCTATCTGCATGTTTGTTTCATCAATAAAAAGAGAAAGTCCCATTTCTTTCATTTGATTTTCAACCTGTTTTTGCGCTTGCGCCTGGGCCATCGCGCATTTTTCAGGGTCATTTTGCTCGACTGCATACTGATTGAATCCATATTCAAATAAATCAATGAGATTTTCGTATCGAACCGGCGAGTTGGATGCGCCTAAAATCACAGCAACGAGTGTTCTGTCATTTTTTCTGGCGCCTGCCGCGATGGTGTAGAGAGACAGATCCGTATAACCTGTTTTGCCTCCGATATAAGGGTCATAGGCGTATTCTGATTTTGAAATAAATCGGTTGCCATTGGGCATACCGCGGGATTCGGCACAGAGATTGGTCGGTCCCATCATATAATTCTTTTCGCAGGAGATCTCACAAAATTCTTTGTGTTGAAGCGCCTCTTTCATGATCAGGGCCATGTCATGCGCCGTGGTCACATGGGCCTCATCGGCATACCCATAAGGATTGGTAAAATGTGTATGAGTACAGCCCAGCTCTCTCGCTCTTTTGTTCATCATCGCCGCAAAGGTGTCAGAAGACCCCCCCAAGGTAATCCCTATGGCCATAGCCGCATCATTGGCCGAGATGAGAAGGCAGGCATGCAAAGCTTCGTCAACGGTGATAACCTCTCCTTCCATCAGCCCAAGGCGGGTATAATCATTCGGAATGGTCTCAAACATATCGCGCGTAATGGTGATTGTATCCGTTGGCTTTAGATTTTCCAGTGCCAGAAGAACCGTCATGACCTTGGTGATGCTGGCAGGCGCTAATGGCTGATCCAGGTTTTCCCCGAGTAAAAAAGTGTCGGACAGAACGTCATAAAGAGCATACGCTTTGCAATCCACATCGGGAGGCGGCGCATTGGTTGGCCCCATAACGAACGTCTCAGGAACCTGAACGGCTTCAGTCGGATTGGTTTCTGACTCAGCCCAAACAGTCCCGTTGGGAAAAAAAGAAAAAAGCAGCAGGCAAATCAGAAATAGAATTGAATTATAATTTTGTGATAATTTACGAACCTTTCCCATTTGATGAACCATCCTCTGAGTGCATTTTGAATGAAAGTCCGCCTCTGAATTCGTTTTTGTCATTTTATCACAATCAGCTCTGATGAAAAAGAAGATTCAAACATCTTCTGACTTAAAAAACAAGTGGTCAAAGAAAGTTTTCGCAAACCATTTATGTGCCTCGCAGTGATAATGGACACCATCATCCTGGAATATCCCCTTATTTTGCAAACGCTCGTCATATAGCTCGGATTTTGACAGATCGATCCATTGATAATGAGCCGCGTCTTTCGTAAAATCGTTCAGAATATCCGTCATGACTTTCAATCCTTCCGGATTCTGATAAACCTCACTCAAAGGTCTATACAAATAAATGACGAAATCCTGGCCGGCCGCTTCCCTGAAGCCTCGGAAAAGCTGTGTCAAATTTTCCCCGGCTTGCCGGATGGCGTCACCGCCTGTGTCGACCTCCGTTTCCCATTGATTCCAATGGAGGCCGATCACTTTAGGCACCTTCCCGGCGCACCTCAGATTCCAGACGGCTTTTTCGAGGATCTGTACCGTCAATGGATAAAGCGAGATATCCACTTCAAACAGATGACCTGGCTTCAGAATGGGTTCACGGTCCTTGTACCACATGTTCCCGAACTTTTCGCTGGATGCAATGCCCTGTCCGCCGACAGAAATCTGGATCACATAAAGATCCGGCAAGCCCAGCTCATTTCCCTCATCTATATGCCGTTGCCATAGCCTTGCAAATTCGGTCGCGAGACAGCACGTGTGATCTTGTGTTTCACCCAGATTCATACCGAAAGAAGTGAACCCGCTCCAGGTTACATCAGGCAGGTCAAAGGCCTGGTTCTTTTCCCTTGACAATCCATAAACATTCTTGAGAGGCTGTAGGATTCTCTGATCGGCCGGCAACCTTGTCTTGTGACCGTGTGCATTGGACTGCCCCAGGACAATCAGAAGCGGCGCATCCGTTTTCTGATTCAGTTTAAACATCCAAAATATCCTTCCCTTTCTTATCAATCATCATGGTACCACAAAATGCCGCCCGTGGATAAAAAAATGGCGGGTCAAACCCATCCGGTTTTTCCCGCCATCCGTGATGAATGGTGATCCTGTTCAACTGCTGATGATGAAAAAAACAGCAGGTTCGAGACCTTCGGCTGTTGCTCTGATCCTGATGAGGCCCTTTTCTTCTGTCGAACCGATGTAAGCAAGCAGCCGGCCCCGATGTGCCCGCCTTACCGGACTCTGACAAGGGGTGGGATCTGAAAGGTCGCCATTTTCAAGGCTCAGCAAGCGGCCCGGCCCTTCTATGTCAATTTTTACCTTATCCTGTGCGCCACAAACACGCCGGCCCTCTCCATCAACACATTCTATGACTAAATGAAGAAGATCTTGTCCGTCTGCCCGGATGGTTTCTTGATCGGGGGTTCCTTTGATTGCGACGGCCGGACCCGTTGTAACGAGGACATCCTCCGCCCGCCTTTTATCAGAGCCAATGGCTTCGGCCTTCAGTTCGCCGGGACTGAATGGAACCTGAAACGTAAACCAACCTTCCTGTCCGGAGCGACTCTGCCGGCCGATCAAACAGCCATTCTGCCAGAGTCTGACTTCATCGAGATTGGTCAGACAAAAAACGGTTACCGGCTTTTTGCCTGTAAAATTCCAGGCCCGGGTCAAATGATGATTCAAGATGTTGGCATTCGCTTTTTCATCGGGTTCGCAATGCGCTGCAAAGAGGCGGACCATGGGTTCATCTGACCAAAGGCTTTGCCATAAATAATAGGAGGGCTTGCAAAACCCAGCCACATCAAGCAAACCGGATTCCGAGCCATGACTTGGCCAACCCTGGGTTTCCCCGAAAAAATCAATCCCGGTCCAAAGGAACAGACCTGCTATAAAGTCCCTGTTTTGAACAGCCCGCCAGTTTTCGATGTGTTTTGCATTTTCTGAACCCAATATGATTCGATTCGGATAGGCCTCATGATCCCGATCATAACATTCTTCTTTGTAATTATAACCGACGACGTCAAGAACATCCGCAAACCCAGTCAGATTCGACAGTTCCGGCGCAGCCAGGGCGGCCGTCACAGGCCGTGTCGGATCACAATGATGAACAATATGCGAAAGCTTTTCCGCCACTGTTTTGATCCGGCTGGCATTGGGTTTGCTGTCATCATAAATCAGTTCCTGTTCCGGCTTGTTCTGATCGTTGTTGCCACGCAGTGTATTAAAAGCCGGATGGACATAGGGATCGTTCGGATAATCAATTTCATTGCCTATGCTGAAGAGGATAACGCTAGGATGATTTCGATCCCTCAAAATCATTGACCTTAAGTCTTCTTCATGCCATTGTGGGAACTCCTCGGCATATCCTTCGAGATTCGGCGGGTAAACATTATGGCCATAAACCCATTTATTTTTAATTCCTTCCCATTCGTCAAAGGCCTCATCAATGACAAGAAATCCCATTTGATCACACAAATCATAGAGCTCCGGCAGGTGTGGATTATGACACATGCGTATCGCGTTGCATCCGGCTTCTTTAAGGATTCGCAACCGGCGCTGCCAAACAGAAGGAGGAACAGCCGCGCCAAGACTGCCGGCATCATGATGAATGCAGACACCTTTCAACTTGGTTTGTTGGCCGTTCAGAAAAAAGCCATGGTTACAGTCAAAGCGGATGGAGCGAATGCCAAAAATCGTTTCTACTTCATCGGTTATGCCCTGATCCGTCTCAAGAGTCGTGACACACCGGTAAAGGAACGGCTGCTCCAAAGACCAGCGGAGAGGCTCCGCGATGATGACTGTCTGGTTAACCGGATCAAGCTGAGCGCCTGACACCTCTTTGATTGTGTCTGCCGCCATTTCTCCTTCCGGAGCAAAAATCTGATGACGAATCACGATGGGCCCGTGGTCGTTCGTCAGATCGCAAAGCTGCGTCTCGATATGAACAAGCGTCTTTTGATCTTCTTCTTTTGTATGGATGAACACCCCATCAACCGCGATGGCCGGTCTGCCGGTCTGAGTCAGCGTCACTTTCCGGTAGATGCCGGACCCGGTAAACCAACGGGAGTCAGC
>JAGPFK010000109.1 GCA_018056585.1 Clostridia bacterium
GGCGGCTCTTCGGCCGTCCGGCGAAAGATCCGGCGTAGCGATATGCCTCATGGATCTTAAATCTTCTTCCGTCAGTTTTCTTTTCAATTGTGTCATCATAAACCTCTTTGTTCTTCAGAACAGCTCTTGTTTAAAAGAAACGAGCGCAGATCATTTTCCAAAGCAAAAGCACTTTCCTCTCCGAGGTAAGGCATATGTCCCGAAGCATATTCCCGAAGAACAACTTTGTCTTGCGGCAAATCCAAATGACGGACCAAATAGCGCACGACACCGGCCGGCGTGACCAGATCGTAAAGGCCGCTGCCAAAAAAGACAGCCATATGAGGATTCCGACGCATGGCCAATGCCAACGCGTCTGTCGGCGTAACCGGTGTTTCATAATTCCAGAGGGCATTGACAGAAAAATCAATCGCCCGATACACGCGATCCAATTCGATGGAAAGCTCACTTTTTAAAGCCGCGTTCATGGCACCGATATATGCCGGCGTATACTGGCCCATCGCCGGATCATCGGCAACCGGATCAATAAGCGTTTTCATCTCCTGGTGCGGCAGGGTGTAACGGCCGTCATAGGCGCCCACATCGAGGCCTTCCTTTTTCAGTACATTTGTTCTGAAAGTTAGATCATCAAGAAGCAGCTCATGCCGATCAAAAACGTCTGCTTCAATCCCTGTCAGATCAGAAAGACGCGAACAAATCAACCGCCTTTTATCGGGAGAAAGTGAACGGCCGGCAAAGAGGGCCAGCAGGTAATCCTGACTTGCAAACCGCCAGGCTTCTTCAACGAACGCAAAAAGAGGAGGCTTCCCTTCCGGATGATGGTAGTGATGCACAGCAGAGTATGATAAAAGCATCAGAATCTGCGGCCAGACCGGCGGATTGTTCTGCAGCATCGGAAGCATGATGGACGTACCCAGTAAAATGAGGCCGTTGACCGGTAAGGCACAAAGTCTGCGGCATGCGGTTGTGGGGCCGCCCATCAGCTCACGTGTCAGCAGACAAGCCCTGATGGTCCCGTAGCTCTCGCCTGCTAAAAATCGCGGGCTGTTATGCCGGTCATAGCGATTCAGCCAATCTTCAATAAACAGAGCCATCGATTCTGCATCGCCGCAGATGCTGTAAAGGAGCGGAGCGGCAGCTTCATCAGATAACCGTGCATAGCCGGTTCCGGTAGAATCAATCAAGACCAGGTCACACAGATCCAGCAGGCAATGTGGATTGTCTTCCAGCTCATAGGGCATCAGAGGGTTTGGATTGACCGCGCAGTCCATTTTGACCCGCCGCGGGCCTAAAAGTCCAAGATGCATCCAAACAGAAGATGATCCGGGCCCGCCATTGAAGGCAAAGAGGACAGGCCGGTCAGGCCGGTTTTCATCGGTCCGAAGATAAGTAAAGGAAAACAATTCCGAAAGCGGCCTTCCGTCCTCATGTTCGAGCATCGTCGACTCCGCGACAGCACGGTAGGTTATTTTTTCTCCATGAAGATTCAGCTCATGGTCTGATATAAAACGACGGCACTGGCTCCGGTCCGTACATATACGCAAGGGTCTTACCTCCCTCCATTTTTGTCAACCTGATCAAGGTGATGACAAGCAACAAAATGATCCTCTGCGACCTCGCGCAAAAGCGGTTTTTCATGAAAACACAAGTCGGTCGCATAATGGCACCGTTTACAAAAACTGCACATCTGATCGATACCAATCGGGCTGGATACATCACCGCTGAGTAAAATACGCTGCCGCTTCGCCTCCACATCCGGATCGGCAATGGGAATAGCCGAAAGCAAAGCCTTCGTGTAGGGATGTCTGTGGTGTTCATACAGATTGTCGCTGTGAGCCAATTCAACCAGTGATCCTAAATACATCACGGCTATCCGGTCTGATATCTGCCGAACCATCGATAAATCATGCGTAATGAATAAGTAAGCCAGGCCTTTCTTTTCTTGAAGATCTCTCAGAAGGTTGACAATCTGAGCCTGTATCGATACATCCAGGGCAGAAATCGGCTCATCGCAGACAATTAATTCCGGTTCCAGAGCCAGGGCTCTTGCAATTCCGATGCGCTGGCGCTGTCCGCCTGAAAATTCATGAGGAAACCGATTGGCATGCTCTTTATTTAATCCCACCTGCTCTAAAAGTTCTATCGCTTTCTCATAACGCTCTTTAGGCGTATAGATGCCGTGAATATTGAGTCCTTCGGCTACACACTCATGAACAACCATCAAAGGATCCAAAGACGCGTAAGGGTCTTGAAAGATCATCTGAACCTGGCGCGCGTAGAGCTTTCGTTCAGTTTTGGAATAGCTCCAGATGTCCCGTCCTTTATACAAGACCTTCCCTTCGGCCGGTTTATAAAGATGCAAAATGGTCTTGCCCAGAGTGCTTTTGCCGCAGCCGGACTCACCCACCAGTCCAAGCGTTTCACCTCTGTGAATCACAAGATCGACGCCGTTGACTGCTTTCAGGATATCCTTTTTAATGCGGAAAAAAGTTTTGACACCTTGCAGCTCAAGCAACGGTTGATCATTCATGCCGCTCACCCACCCCTACAGCTTTCTTCCAGGCTTTGTATTCAGGATGATGCAGCCAGCAGCATACCTTATGTTCCGGTTCCGGGAATGTTATTTCAGGCGGCTGTAACCGCTTGCAGATATTCATTGCCTGACTGCAACGCGCCGCAAAAGCGCAGCCGGCCGGCGGATCAATCAGATCAGGCGGTGAACCGGGTATGGAAAAGAGTCCGCCTTCCGTTTTTTGATCCACCCTCGGGACGGATCCCAAAAGCGCTCTGGTATAGGGATGTTTTGAATTTTTAAAGATTGTCCTGGCATCCGCGTGTTCGACGATCTGGCCGGCATACATCATGTAAACGCGATTGGCCATGTTGGCGACAACACCCAGATCATGGGTGATCAGGACAATAGATGTGTCGATTTGTTCTTTTAGGTGCTTCATCAATTCAATAATCTGTGCCTGAATGGTCACATCCAGGGCAGTCGTCGGCTCATCTGCAAAAAGGATCTTAGGTCCGCAGATCAGAGCCATGGCAATCATGATGCGTTGTCTTTGCCCGCCAGACAGTTGATGCGGATAGCGCTTGATATTCTTTTCCGGATCAGGGAGACTGATCAGCCGCATCATCTCAAGCAGGCGTTCTGTAGCCTCGCGGCGCGTTGCTTTGTGATGGCGGCAATAAACTTCGATCACCTGATCACCGACTTTCATGGTCGGGTTTAAAAAAGTGAAAGGGTCCTGAAAAATAATAGACATGTCATTGCCCTGTATATCACGCATTTGCTTTTCGGAGCATGTCAGGAGATCTTTCCCGTCAAATACAACCTGCCCCTCCTTGCTGCAGATGGGATTTTGCATATTCAAACCCATGATGGTCTGGATGGTGGCTGTTTTTCCGCACCCAGACTCACCGACAATGGCAATGGTTTCTTTTTTTTCAAGATGCCAGCTGACACCTCGGACAGCCTGGACAGTGCCGGCATACGTTCTGAACGAAACCTTCAGGTTTTTAACTTCCAATAATTTGTCCTGACTCATGAAAACTCCTCAATCTCTTAATCTCGGATCGAGCGCGTCCCTGAGGCCATCACCAATCAGGTTGAAGCACAACATGGACAAGCTGATAAACAAACAGGGAATAATAAACTGATAGGGATAATAGCGAAACACCTCCGACGCGGCTTTAATCAACTGCCCCCAACTTGGATTGGGCGGGGCGACGCCAAGTCCGATGTAGCTCAGAAAAGCTTCGTAAAAAATAACACTGGGAATGGTCAGCGTGATGCTGACGACGCGAATTCCCATGGCATTCGGCAGCAGATGCCGGGCGATGACCCAGGTTGGTGAGGCACCCAGCGTTTCGCTTGCGGTCACAAAATCCCTGTTTTTAATCTGCAGAACCAGTCCGCGCGTTCCACGGGCAGATCCCATCCAGCCTGTGATCGATACGGCGATGATCAATGTCAGAATATTGCCGCTGCCTAAAACAATCATCAGCAATATGATGTAAATCAAACTGGGGATTCCCATTAAAATATCAATCAACCGCATGATGATCATATCCACCTTGCCGCCAATATAACCGCTCATTCCGCCGACAAACAGGCCGATCACTTCCGGCAAAAGTGTGCCAATGATGGCAATCATTAAAGACACACGGCCGCCAACCCAAACGCGTGCCCACAGATCACGGCCTAAAGTGTCGGTCCCGAACCAATGCACAGCATTAGGCGGCTGGTTGACGACCTCGTAATCGTTTGTATAATAATCGAACGGAACCATCATCGGTCCAAAAATCACAAGTAAAACAAGCATCGAAATAGCGACCAGGCTGATCACAGCGGCCTTATTTTTACGAAATGACCGCCACACATCTTTGGCATAGGTTGTTTGCTTGCGCGCGATGACTTCCGCCGCTGCTTCGTCCATTGGCAACGGCTCAAAATCATTCTCTCTGAATATCATTTTTTCTGTCTGTTCTGTCATCTCTCCACCTCAGCTCAGCCGAATCCTGGGATCAACCAGTCCATAGGCAATATCAACCAAAAGATTCATGAGAACCAGGAAGGTACCAAAAAAGATCGTCAGCCCCATAATCAAGGTGTAATCTAAATTACTGATGGAATCAACAAAGTACTTGCCTAACCCAGGGATCAGAAAAATGCTTTCCACGACAAAAGATCCCATCAGCGTTGAGGCGATCTGTGGGCCAAGGTTGGTCAGAATCGGGACCAAAGAGTTTTTAAATTCATGTTTCAAGACCACATAAATTGGATGAAGTCCTTTGGCTCTGGCAGTCAAAATATAGTCCTGCGTAATCACACTCAACATGCTCGCGCGCATGGCTCGTGTATTGGTAGCCAAGGCACTTAGGCCTAAAACGAAGGCGGGCATGATGAT
The DNA here is from genome assembly GCA_018056585.1 of Clostridia bacterium. Taxonomy (GTDB): domain Bacteria; phylum Bacillota; class Clostridia; order Saccharofermentanales; family UBA5734; genus JAAYBY01. The sequence goes on from JAGPFK010000109.1 coordinate 4,914, forward strand.
CTGCCGGGATGTTCCCCAGCCGGTTACCGGCAAGAGGTTTAGCTTGACGCCGAGCCAGTATCTGAGCAGCGGACCGAGAACCATGGATGGCATGGCAATGCCGATGATGGCGACCAGCATCAGAAGGTAATCGGGCCATTTGTTTTTAAACTGTGCGCACAATATTCCAAACAGAATACCGATCGTGATGCTGTAGGCGAGAGAAATCAGCCCCAGTTTGGCTGAAACAGGGAATGCTTCTTCAATGATGCCAACAACGGTTCGGCCTGTTTTTTTCAAAGAATAGCCCAGGTCTCCTCTCAAAAGATTACCCATGTAAATGAAATACTGTTCGATCGGTGGTTTGTCCAACCCATAATAGGCACGCTGTTTTTCCTGAATTTGTGCCGGAATCGTCGGATCAAGAAACGGATCGCCAGGCAGCAGCTGTATCATAAAAAAGGTTAATGTTGCCAGAATATAAATCGTTCCGATCGATATGGCAATACGCTTAATCAGGTATTTCCCCATCGTTTTCCCCCAATCTGCATAAAGGGGTTGCTTTTCTAAGGCAACCCCTCATATTTTTGGACCAACAAATCATGAGATGATAGATGATATTTGAATTGCCTGCTATTCACTTTTATCAATCATGGACAGATAAGGATTGCCATCTGCTCTGAAATAAACATTCGTAACATTCGGATGCGATACATAATAGGTATTGGTCCATGAAACGATGATGTTCAACACGTTTTCACAAAAGAACTTCTCAAGCTCAAATAAAGCGTCTTTTCTCTCTTTATAATCTGTGCACTGCGCAACTTTGTCATACAACGCATCAAATTCCGGACTGGTGTAACCACGCAATCGCGGCGTGGTTTTGTAACTGTCGCTGTGATAGGCATAAACAAAACTCAGCCAATCAGGCGATGCTGTGGCGTTGCCGCCCAGCCAAAGATCATAAGCGCCATCATAAGCCATGGAGATCATATTCCCTATCGTCTGTGATGAAATAGTCGATTTAAGACCCAAAACCTGCTTAAGCATATCCTGCACAGCAGATAGAAC
>JAGPFK010000110.1 GCA_018056585.1 Clostridia bacterium
TATTTTGGCCGCTTCAAAATAGTCCTTTGGAATGGACTTGAGCATTCCAAAAGCAATCACCATAAAATATGGAAAAGAGAACCAGGTCATGACACCGATGGCGCTTACCCTGGCCCACATGGGGTGGCTCAGCCAGGGAACGGACGGAAGACCGATCAGGTTTAAAATTTGATTTATCAGGCCGCCGTCTGTTTCCAAAAGTCCTTGCCACATCAATAAGGTGATAACGGTTGGTATGACCCAGGGAAGGATGTAGATCACCCGGTATATTTTGGCTATCCGAACGTTTGCTTTGTCAAGAATAGTTGCAACCAAAGTGCCGAGGATAAAGGATAGGCAAACCACAGAGAGAGCAAAAATGAATGTCCAAACAGCCATGGACAAAAGGCCATCCATGCCGGTTGTAAAAATTTCCTTGTAATTTGCAAGACCAATAAGGCCATAATCCGCCAGGTGGATCCCGCTGTAGTCTGTAAATGAGAGATAAATGTTGTGTAAAATCGGATAAATATAAAACAGCAGCAGCAAAACCAGAAGCGGGAGCAAAAGGCACCAACTCAAAATGGATATTTTTTTGTTGTATGTCTGTCTCATATAGAGTGGATTTTGTCTGTTCTGTTTTGTTTTCCAAATGATCAGCACGATCACAGCCGCACAAATAATTAGACCAACAAGCAAAGCAATACGCCAGTCAAGTTCAATACGTTCTGTTTGCGTGTTCATTAAGGCGACATCCCGCCTGATGGCATCGGCCAGTTCCTTTAGTTCTGCGGCTGCGTCTACTTCCCTGCCGGAACTGTCACCATAAAAAATGGTTCCGAAACTTGTTGTGGTGTAGTTGTACCAGATGGGACCTTCAGGTATGTTAGGAAAAGGTTCGCATTCCATTCCAATCTCACTCAATACCCGTAAGATTTCATCATTCTGTATATAGGGGCTGGAAATAACGGAAAGATTGGCAGGATTCCTGGCTCCTGTCTTCAATTCATAACCATTTCCCGCTTCAATCAGTGCCTGCTGATGTTCATCAATAAGAAGGTAACGGAGGAATGATTCCGTTTCTTCGAGACAGTCTGAATGGCGATTGATCACAAAACCTTCTACCGTGGTTAATGGCTTTGACGGTGATCCATCACTTTGTTTTGGCAACGGTGAAAGACCGTAACGAACACCCATTTGCTGAAAATAATCAGCTGACCACAGGCCATACAGAATCATGGCCACCTTCCCGGAGCCAAATTTACTGACGATGTGGCTCTCGCTTTGTATCTCATTTTGTAAAACAAGGCCCTCTGCCTTTAATTCTTTCATTTTTTCAACATAACGCAGCATGCCGGGATGATCCAGCCCCACATCAAAGGGATTATACGTTCCGTCACTGTAGCGGCCAAAATAATAGCCCCCATACTCTCTCATCATGGGGTAGACAAACCACATGTTTCTGACATTCAGAAGTGTGCCCCATTGGATGATCTCCCCGGAAGAATCTTTTACTGTCAAACGTTTGGCCGTTTCGAAAAAATCTTCCCATGTCTGTGGTAATTCATCTGCGCTGATCAGGTCTTTATTGTAAATAAGCCCGGATGTTCCAATGTTATAGCCCACGCCCCAATACTGACCGTTAAGCTTATAAGCTTCAAAGGCTGTATCAACATATCGGCTTCTTAAATCATCATCGATTGAAATGGGTTCAAGATATCCTGACATCACCAATCCGCCAATATCCGGCGCCTGGATATAGATTAAATCCGGATTATCATCCAAATTCGCGTGATTCACCAAATCTTTAGGCGCGTCGAAAATCGCTCTTCTGGCCACAACTTCAACCTGAATACCTGTTTCTTCAGTAAATGTTCTGCCGATTTGTTCCATGACCTCGTTTTCATCTTTATTGGCACCAAACCACACCTTGACAACCTTGCTCTTTTCAGTTCCCTTACTTTCATGGGCGGCTAACGATGACGCATAACAAGGCGCCGAAAAAGTAAAGAATAAAACGATACAAAACAGGACAATCCCGATTTGTTTGACGCCTATTTTCATGGTCACTCGTCTCCTTACAACCGTTGGGAATCGAATTTTTCGACTACACGCTGTGCTTCGTCCAGATCGCTTACAGGAAGACAGATGGAATAATTTCCCTTTCTAAGCCGATCGATATTGTCTTCTATTTCATCAAAGCTCTCGCAATCAATCGCAAGGCAGACACCCTGCGCGTCTTTAGTCAGTTCATCAATATGGTCTATGGGTCTTGGCTGATTTGGATCTGTCGCAATCCATAAATGAACGACATTTCTGAGCGAGCATATTTCTTTGACCAGATAAAGCGCTCTTGAATGGCAGTGCATGTATCCAAAACCAAAATAATCGATGACTTTTTGTGTATAGGGCGCAGCAAATTCCCGGTATAAATCAGCTGAAATCATGCAGGATATATCTTCTGACATGTTAATCTTGTTTTTTAAAAACCAGGTACCATATTTCGTCTGGCCCAGGTATTTTTCAGCCAGAGCGTAAATATCTTTTGCAAAACAGATGGTTGCATCAGCGCAATAATCAAGCAGGCCGTGTAAAGCATCCGGCGAATCATAAAAGTCATAGTAAATGTTTTCACCTCGCAAAGCACCGGCCAAGTCCATCGGTGAAAAAAAGCCTCTGATAAAGGGTATGCCGCTTGATTTTGAAAAAATCAGAATCCGTTCGCAAATATCAAGAAATTTCTTGTACCAGGTTGCGGTCCCTATAGGCGTCAGTTTTTTATAATCATCGATGTGAGTAAGGATTGGCTTGCTCCAGCTCGTATCCTCTGTAAAATAGATATCCCCGCCAACAAAAGCGCTGTAATCGCCTATTCCCAAGACAGGTGTGATTTCAGGCATGGCATCATCCAGAATATATTTCCTCGCTTCAAAAGACTTGGCATACTCAAAACATAAGTCATGCACATATCGATCCAGATCGGCATCCTGATCAAAATCATACTGGTTCAATTTTATGTTGTTGTAAATTTCCGTATCACTTGGTAATAAAACACGGAAAAGAAGGTGTCCTGTTTTTCCTCTTGCCGCATCATCATAGAGCGCGCTCATTCTCGTCATTACAGAATCCGCATTTTTCTTGTAATCATAGAGGTCTTTAAACATACAATCCTCCAAAAGTTAATCTTGATCTGCACGCTTTGGCATTTTTGATACATCAATCTGAAGCAGCTCGTGAAAGCGTTTGACGGCATCTGTATACTGTTCAATGGAAGTGATTTCCGACGGAAGCAAATGACTGGCCCGCAACTCGTGTAAATGGATAATATCCAATGTGATCTGATCAATCGACATCTCAGTCAGCATGGTGTTTTTTGTAATGATGCTGATTTCTTCGATGGCATCATTGCCCTCTCCAATTACAATTTTTTCACGGTCCACAACAACAATGATTCTTCTTCGTCTCCATATTTTGTTTAACTCTTTACTGGGTATTCCATAGGAGTAGTTAATGCCAAAATCAAACGGAATTTTGCAAAATGAAAATGTGATGACTGTTACACCTTGGTCATTCATTGCTTTTATGTCATCGTAAAACAGATTCGCTTCTTCTTCCCAAATAGATAAATAGATTTCGCTATTTGCACTTCGAATCAAGGCTTTAATCTCTGTAACCATGGCCTCATGATCAGATATATTAATGATGTAACTATCGCCCTGCTGTTTTGTTTCGATGTTATCCAACATCTTTTCCATGGTTTCAAGCCGTTCATTGTATTCTGTCTTCAGTTTTTTAAAAAGCTCTTTGTACGGAACCGGTGAATATAAATTCGTTCCATTCTGAATGATAACCTCAACAACACCTTTGTTCACAAGGCGGTTTAAAATATCATAGACCATTGTTCGGGTAATATTGGCGTGTTTGGCTACCTCATATCCGGTTATCGGATTCTTTGAAACAAGCGCGGTATAAACCTTTGCCTCATTTATAGAAAACCCTATCTCTCTAAACAAATCATAGATATCAGTCATGATCTCACCTCATTAGTAGTAATAGCTATTACTACTACATTTGTATGTTAATCGATTGTGCTTCTTTTGTCAAGACAAACAAATTGTCTTGATATTAAATGATATCTTTTTATATTTTCACTTTATATTGTATTTTCAGGCACATAAAATCCGCTCGCGAACATCATTTACGGTCATAGATAGGACCCTGGTGAGGCACTGCTTTTTTACCACTTCGGTCAGAAGCAAATCATGGCTTTTCATCTCCTACCAGCTGACTGGAAAAGGTTCTGTTCCCTATTGATCAAACCATATTTTTTGATGCCTGATTACTCAGCCGCTATTCCCCGACAAATTCGGATCCGCATTAATGATTACCAACACTTCTATCCCCGCAAAACGTACTGAATATTCACGGATATGTTGAACGTTTACATTTTTAGCTTCTCAGCTGAGCGGACAACAGGATCTTGTATACATTCACTTCCAGATCTGGTTCGACCTCCTAAAAGCTCTAATTCCAGCGGTTTTGGACCCGCTCCAGTTGATAATCCATTTTGTTCTTTACAGGCAGGTAGATCGGCTGTTATACTCACATCAGTTGCAATTTTTTTAAAATCAAAATATCCGGTTGACTGAAGTAATAAATGTCAAAGATTCCGAAAATCCAAAAATGCGATAAGGAGGAGTGGTGATTGTGAGAACAAACGGCATACTGATGCATTTGACCTCCCTTCCGTCACCCTATGGGATTGGAACGATGGGCGCAGATGCCCGGGCCTTTGTAGATTTTCTTGAGGCCGCCGGTCAATCTTACTGGCAGATTCTACCCATATGTCCAACCGGTTTTGGCGATTCTCCATATCAGACCTTTTCCTCATTTGCAGGAAATCCGTATCTGATCGACCTTGAGGACCTTCACTCAGAAAGACTCCTTAACCGTTCAGAGTTTGAAAACCAAGTATGGGGTTCATCACCACTTTCGGTCGATTATGGCATCCTGTACCGGCAACGGTACCCAATCCTTCGATCAGCATGTCAACGTTTTTCAGAACCCCATCTTCGTGAATACCATTCTTTTTGTAAGCATCATTCATTTTGGTTGGAGGATTATGCAACTTTCATGGCGCTCAAAGATGCCCACGATGGAGCTCCTTGGCAACAATGGAAAAAACCCTTGCGAAATCGTGATCCAGAAGCGTTAGCGCTGGCGCGGGATCAATTAAAAGAAGAGATTGAGTTCTGGAAGAGGATACAATATCTTTTCTTTTCGCAATGGCGCACACTCAAAGCCTGTGCAAACGCTAAGGGCATCCAAATGATTGGAGATTTGCCGATCTATGTGGCCAATGACAGCGCTGAAGTCTGGTCTCATCCAGAACAATTCCAACTCGATGAAAACCGTTTGCCCATTGAAGTAGCCGGTTGCCCGCCTGACGGATTTTCGGCCAAAGGACAACTCTGGGGTAATCCACTCTTTGACTGGGATTACATGGAGGAAACAGGGTTTGAATGGTGGATTCGCCGCATCGATTATCAGTTTGGCATTTATGATGTTCTGCGTATTGATCACTTCAGAGGTTTTGATTCTTACTATGCGATCCCCTATGGCGCACCGGACGCTAAAATCGGGCGCTGGCGAAAAGGACCGGGCATAAAGCTTTTTCAGGCGGTAGAACAAGCGATCGGGAAAAAACAGATTATTGCCGAAGATCTTGGCTTTCTGACCCCATCTGTCCATGCGCTCAGGGAGGCAACAGGCTTCCCTGGAATGAAGGTACTGCAATTTGCATTTGATCGCCGTGATAGAGGAGGGTCTCTATATCTCCCACACAATTACCCACAACATTGTGTTGTCTACGTTGGCACGCATGACAATGATACGGCGCTTGGTTGGGTACGCACCGCTCCGCCAGAAGATGTTACTTATGCTGTTGATTATCTTCGCCTGCATGATCCTGATGGTGCCCATT
>JAGPFK010000111.1 GCA_018056585.1 Clostridia bacterium
ATCAGAAAGCGGCCCAAGCCCTTGGCTCTTTATTTGTTTACAAAAGACAAACGGACAGAAAAAAAGATCCAAAACGACCTTTCCTTTGGAGGAGGTTGTGTAAATGATACGGTTGTTCATCTGGCCAGTCCTTACCTGCCTTTTGGCGGTGTCGGGGAAAGCGGAATGGGACAATATCATGGGAAGGCCAGTTTTGACACATTTACGCACTATAAAAGCATTCTAAAAAAGTCAACACGCATCGACATCCCGCTCCGATATCCCCCCTACACCCCCCAAAAGCTGAAATGGCTGACTAAGTTCATGCGTTAAGCAAAAGGAGGACTCAGAAACATGAACCTCAACGACTACGCCAAGGCTGATTTCATTTGTTCTTGCGGAAAACGGCACCGAACGGACATCAAGGAGATCATCATCGATGATAACTTATTCTCATGTCTGATGGACGTTATTCATCACCTTTTTGGATTTTTGAATCAAACTGAAGAGATAAACGCGGAGGTGGCCCAAAACCAGACCATTTTGATGGTTTCAGATGAACGGACCTGGGAGGCCGCCGGTAAATATTTAGCGGTGCAATTGGAACGGGCGGGCATGGCCTGTCGTTTGATGTGTTTTCCCGCTGAGCCAGTCCTGGTTCCGGATGAGAAAGCTGTTTTTGGTGTTCTAAACAGCATGGGGCCGGATATCGGATTGCTTATGGCTGTTGGCAGCGGAACGATTAATGATTTGACCCGCTTTGTCAGCCATCGGGCCAACGTCCCTTATCTGATCGTAGCGACGGCACCGTCGATGGATGGCTACGCCTCGTCGGTTTCTTCTTTGGTCGTCAATCATATGAAACAAACTTTTTCTGCCTGGGGCGCAGAGGCCATTATGGCTGCTCCATCGATCCTCGCGGCTTGCCCTCAGATCATGATTGCCGCAGGTCTTGGAGATATCCTCGGCAAATATACGGCCATTAGTGATTGGCGATTATCAAATCTGATAACGGGTGAACATTTTTGTGAGACGGTTGCCAATCTGGTATTAGATGCCACCCATGAAGTGAAACAGCAATCGCCAATGATTGCCCTTCGTGAAACAACGGCGGTGACTGGTATTTTTGAAGCGCTGATCATGACTGGAATTGCTATGAGCTATATAGGAAATTCCAGGCCGGCTTCCGGGTCGGAACATCACCTGTCCCATTATTGGGAGATGTCTTTTTTAAGAGAAGGGAAGCCGCCGGTGCTGCATGGCAGCAAGGTTGGCCTGGCTACACTGATGACTTGCGAGCTTTACCGATACCTGCCGAAGCTAAAACCAGACTTCCAGAAAGCCCGGGCTAGGGCCAAGTGCTTTGATCCGGATGTCTGGGAAAAAGAAATGACATGTGTCTATGGCGAAGGAGCAGCTGAGATCATCGCTATAGAACGAAAAGCCGGGAAACACGACTCGGCAGCCGTTCTGGACCATCTGGATCAAATGGAAGCCCACTGGCCAGAAATCTGTGAGCTTTCTTGTCAAACGATTCCGGAATCATCCGAGATCCTTGACGTTCTGCGTCAGGCAGGCGGCCCGGTTCATCCGGAAATGATCGGAATCAGCCGGAATCTTTTGGCGGACAGCCTCCGTTATGCCATGGAAATACGAGATCGCTACACCATCCTGCGCCTTTATGACGAACTAGGGGAAACAGAAACAGCCGTTGGCCTGATCGATCATTTGTTCTTTACTGATAATCGCCGGAATAGCGGACCAGAGAAATAGATTGGATGCCGTCCATTTGCGAAAGCTGCTCAACCAGCCGGGTATCCTGATTACGCAGGCTCAATTCTAAAACAACCTCATAGCCGCTGGATGTAGCGGTTTTACTTTTTAAGGTGTAGGGGGGAAGCGCCTGTCGTAAATCCCCCCTGAAATGATCATTGTATCGGATGATCAGCAAGTAGGGTTTATGGCGTCCTCCTGCCTGGATGACTGAAACCAGAAGCATAATGGCGGACAGAATCAGACAGCCGACGATGGCCAACTCAAAAAAACCTGCGCCAGCCGTTAAGCCCAGCGCGATAGCCCAGAACATATAGGAGATATCAAGGGGATCTTTCAGCGCCGTTCTGAAACGAACAATGGATAGAGCGCCAACCATACCAAGGGACAGAACAATATTTGAACTGATCGGCATGATGATCAGGGCGGTTACAAGGGACACCATCAGCAATGAGGTACAAAAACTTTGGTTGAACATCACGCCTCGAAAGGTCGCCCGATAGACGAGTTCGATTAAAAGACCCATCAGCAGTGTGATGGCGAAGGTTATCAGGATTCTCTTCAGATCAAGTGGCTGATTGACGTTGACTTCAAAAAGATCCAGCAGGGCTTCTTTCATACATTTTATTCCTCCGGTCGGTCTGATGATATCGGTTCAGCCCTGGTCCTCCCAGGTCTGTGTCCGACAAAAAGCTGCACATTGGACATATTTACTGACTGAGAGCGGCATTGCGCCCTGTAAATCAAGAAGCCCGCTGATGAAAGAGGGCAGGAAGTGATCATACTTGACTTCCATGATGACGGCTTGAGGTTCGAGGACGGACTTCAACGCGGCCTGAGGATCCCAAAGATCCTTTCGGTAGAAGCCGGTTGCCAGAAAACGATCAAAAGTAATCCGAACATTGCCGTCTGGCCAGATCAAAGGAATCCGATGATAATCAACCAACAGGCTTGGCCTCAAATGGCGGGTTTGCCACTCGGTGTAAAACTGGGCAGCGAGGTTGTCATCGACCTGCTGACCTGACCCAATCAGGGCCTGAAACAGAGGTTCGATATTCCCATCCATCAGGCTGTCGGTTACGCAACGCGTCAGACTGCAGCTTTGCTTTTGGGTCATGGCTCCATATTTTATTTTTTTCTCAAGCCGAATGACTTCATCCTGGTTGTGGTAAATGCGAATCCGAAATTTATGACGCGGGTCTGTACCGGCTAGCTTTTCAAACACCGAACGTTTTGCCATGTCATCAAAATAAAGGCTGCGAATCTGATAGCCACCAAGTCCTTCCGGATCGTCTTTTGCTTCATGACGGTCACGCAATAAAACAGGCGAAAGCGTGTAATACAATTGATAAAAGGAAGCTTCATCGATGATGTATTTGAGCTCATGACGCCAGATCATGAAAAATCCTCCGGAAACAATGCTTTCATGCGGGCCTGATCCAGATCAAAAGATTCCTGTAAAATCCGGATTGTCCTTTCCCTTTTTTCTGAAGTGATACGACGCAGCTCGGCGATCTGTTCCTCCCAGTAGGAGAATGAACGAGGTTCACCCCATCGTTCGATCTGTCTTGGCATTTCACTTCGAATGGTCTCGGTCAGACGATCTAAAATGGAAAGCATGCGATCGGTGGTAAAGACATGGTTCAAAAACCATGCGTAACGCTCGATAAAGGCTTCTCTGAATTCTGGGTTTTCCATCAGTTTGACCTGCAATGTTGAATCAAAAATGTTTGATTGGCCATGGCCTGCCGGATCAAGCAGATCATATTTTAGTATGTTCAAGGTGTAGGTTGTCGGAAACATGGCCCAATCCAGGTCAAAGAAAACCCACCGCCACTCTCCCTGATCACTTCGCTCACGCCAGAATTTTTTGTTGCCAGAATCAAGGTTATTGAAAAAAGACTGGGTGATGACAAAGTCCATCAAACTGTATTCATCGATTTGAGACAAAACTGTTTGATAAGCTTTGTCGTCTTTCATATCATGTGTTTTGACATAGGAAAGCAAAGCATCATAAGCTTCATAATCGCCGTTCAGAATGATTGCGTTTCCCTTGATGATGTCAACATTGTCCGGGTCCACCCCATAATGAGAAGCCACATAGTATTGATCGACCTTCTCCCTGAGGTTATACAGTCCAAAATAGGCGCCATTCAGGTAAACCACACAGGGCCGATCATCCATTGTGTCCAGTTCAGCGTAGCCTTTGATGACTTCTGTCATAAATATGTCACGAAGCTTTGTGAAACGCCAGTCCTGACCCGATGTGCGTAAAATCAGGCGCTTGAACGTTGAAACATCATTTCCGGGGAAAAAAGGGTAGGTGACCTGGCTGTCACCGTACTGTGCGCGTGCTTTCAATTCCAATGATTTTTGCTTTTCTGTCCGGCTGTATGAACCATGCAGATCAATCCCTGCCGTGAATTGGACGCCAAGCGTTCCATCTGCTTCATAAAACAGAATCTCTGCCGGGTGTTCAATTTCTTCTTTATAGTTGGTCAACAAGCCGTTCGTTTCATCAAAAAAATCTGCGGGGTTGCCAATAATGGAGACAACCGGCAAATCATGGGGTTCTTCAAAAAGAAAGGTTCTGACACTGGTTTGGCTTGCCATGTAACCAGGCACGATGGAAAGACAGCGGATGACCGTTGTTTGATCAATGAGAATCGATTCCGTGTAGACCGAGGCATGCTCGTCCGGCAAACTTCCATCCAGTGTATAGTAGATGACAGCATTTGGCTGCTGAGAAATCAGGCTGACTAAAATGGGTTCATTCAGATAAAGACCGCTTACAGGTTGTCCGCCGGATGCTGTAACGGCTTCGATAGACAAAGGCAGGGAATAGCCCAACATAGTCGTTGCATTGTTTGGCCCCCCCGGCGTCGGCGTTTTGAAAAAGTAACGGGAGTCAACCGGTTCATCAGCGCCGTTTGCGCTTCGTCCGCTGCTCATGCCATTGGCAAGGGCACCGGTCGTAAATCGATCGATCAGCATTTGATCCGGGCCGGTCAGCCAAACTGTTTCACCATCGGTTGAAAGGCCGAAGGCAGTTGGTTCGATCACCACATAGCCGCCGGATGGTATGATGATTCCATCAAGCGACTCCAGATATGGCTCATCTCTGTCATCGCTCAAGCCATAGCCGGTTAAGTCGAGGTCTGTCTCAGTTCCATTAAAAAGTTCAATCCAATCCGGATGAGATGTTTTTTTCCCTTTTACAACGGCCGCGTCAAGGGCACAGACTTCATTGATCCAGACGCCCCGGTTTTTCAACATCAGAGCCCCTTCCAGAGCTTCAAATCCTTGTGTGTCATTCGGCCCTCCAGGTGTCGGCCTGGGAAAATAAAGCCAGGCGTCCGGCTGATCGCAGCTTCGGCCATAAGATACATTGAGCGCTGGGGACAGCAAAGGCTGGTCGATTAGTTTTCGCCCACGGGCATCAGACAAAATCAATTGTTCATCTTTTTCACTTAACCGAAAAGAAGCTTGCAGTGTCGCAGGTTGGCCCGGCACGTAAGTTGCATCCTTTCCAGATAAATACACAACGAGAAAGGCACCGGGCTCAACCACGATATCCGGGAAAGACCATTGCTCCAGATCGTTGGGATCGTCGGACAGGAAGCAGCCAAGCAGATGAAACGGCTCTGTGCCCGAATTATAGAATTCGACCCAGTCCGGATAATCTCCTTCTGGATCAACCCATTGATCCTGCCGCGTTATATATTCGTTAACGATCAGATCACATGTCACGATTGGTATGGCGTCTTCAGGATCCGTGTATCCTGTTTTGCCATTGGCCAAACCAGGCGTTGGCTCGGAAAAGAAATAGTATGGATCTGTTGAACGTGTCGCGCCATCCAAAAGTCCCCAGGATACATCATCAGGAATTTCCGGTATTTCCAGTTGAGCCAGAACCTGACCCGCCGGATTGGTAAAATAAAGTTCTTCTCCGGTTTTAGCCAACCGGAAGGGCGCATGCCATTCGCCTTTTTCCTCAGCTATGGCCAAGGCCTGAGGATCGGATAATCCGGAAGCGTAAATGATCAAATAAGCACCCGGCTCAAGCGTGATATCAGGGAATGTATAGGCTTTGGGTCGGTTGATGTTGTCCGATAGAGCATAATCTTTCAAATGGATGGCGACAGATCCGGCGTTATAAAATTCAATCCAGTC
>JAGPFK010000112.1 GCA_018056585.1 Clostridia bacterium
GTATTTGGGCGGTGCGGATACAAACAAATGAACATGATCCGGCATGACGTCCAGCGCAATGATTTCCCAGTTGGCTATGTCTCCTGTCAGAATCTTGCGTCTGCCCCCATTGCAAGTTAGAGTGCAACCCGGTATCCGGTCCTGCTTGTAGCGCTACGAACAGGCCTGCGTATACGCGTTTGCCGACTTGCCCCCAGTATTTTGGGGGGGTCCTCGTTCATCTGTTTGGCCAAATTTCCAATCTCCTCTTTGCTGTCATCTCCTATGTGATGTCCCTCGGAACGAAATTCCGAGGGTTCCCAGCGCTTTATCTATAAAAATCACGGATACTGCGTCTTTCAAGAATAGCCCGAATGGTCTCATTCATGAGGCATACCTCCTTAATCATTTATGTTTTCACAATGGCGGTATAGCGCATCCAGCGTCGATCAGACAGATCACTTTATGCGTAAAAATATGTTAGAATAATCAAAGTGGAGGCGAGTCCAGCAAAAGGAAAATGTGAACGGGGAGGTGTAAGATGTCTTTGATTAAACTTGCGATTCTTGGCCAGGGGAGAAGCGGTCGTGACATTCATGCCGCCAATTTGATGTTGCTTCGGGATCTTTATAGAATTGTTGCTGTTGTTGATCCATTGCCGGATCGTCGAAAACGGGCAGCCGAAGAATTTGGCTGCGATACATATGATGATTATCGTGAACTGTTCCATCGCACAGATCTTGACTTGGTCGTCAACGCCACGCCTAGCCATTTACATGCACCCATTACGATTGACTTATTGAATCACGGCTTCAATGTATTGGTTGAAAAGCCGATGAGCCGTTCTGTTGCCGAAGTAGACGCCATGATTGAGGCAGCCGAAAAGAACAATCGCATACTGACTGTCTTCCAGCAGTCCAGATACGCTCCTTATTTTATAAAGGTAAGAGAAATCCTTGATTCAGGCGTACTGGGCCGTATTATCCAGATCAGCATTTCTTTCAGCGGTTTTTCACGCCGATGGGACTGGCAATGCCTGCAGTCTAGAAATGGCGGCAGCCTGCTTAATACGGGACCGCACCCTTTAGATCAGGCACTGCAGCTTTTTGGAGAGGATGCTGAGCCTCATGTGATTTGTTTCATGGATCGTGCAAATAGTTATGGTGACGCGGAGGATTATGTCAAATTGTTGCTGCACGCACAAAAACATCCTGTCATTGACATCGAAATATCTTCCTGCAACGCTTACCCTTGTTACACCTATCTGGTTCAGGGAACACGCGGAGGCCTGAAGGGAAGTATGACCCATATAGACTGGAAATATTTTTGTGAGGAAGAGGCGCCTCAGCAACATCTGATCTGCACCCCTCTTTCTCATCAGGACGGAACGCCAGCTTACTGCAGCGAACAACTGACCTGGCACGAACACGTATGGGATGTTCCTGAAGAACAAAAAAACCTCTTTGAAACAATGGCAATAGCTTATTATCGCCGTTTATACCGGACATTGACCGAAGGGTTACCTTTAGACATTACACCTCAGCAAGTCCGCCGGCAGATCGCCATCATCGAGGAATGCCATCGACAAAATCCACTGCCCCGGCTAACGGAAGAATGAATGGTTAAATGACGAGCAAGGCAATAATGGATAATCAAGAAAGACTGATTGCCGTTGATGGTGGAGCGACCAAAACAGATATGATTTTGTTTGACCGAACCGGGACGGTCATCAACAGGGTCATCGGCGGTCCAAGCAATTCCAGTGAAATTGGTTTTGAACGATCTATTGAAACTTTGACAATTTTATTTGAGCAATTGTTAAAAAATCATCAGAAAGAAGAGCCCATCCAATCCATACACATGGCTCTGGCCGGGGGTGGTATCGGATCCAATCGAGCCCGGTACGAACGTTTTCTTCAAGATCTTTTCCCAGATGTCCCTCATATCCGAACGGACAGTGATGCGATCAGCGCTTTAAACGCCGGACTTCGAAAAGAAGACGGGATGGTCCTGATTGCCGGTACCGGCTCTGCTGTTTTTGTTCGTCATGCAGGCCAAATCCATCAGGTAGGGGGATGGGGTCATCTGCTCAGCGATGAAGGCAGCGGTTATGATATCGGGCGAATGGGCCTTCGGCGTGTTTTACAGGCTTATGATGGCCGCATGCCGCCAACCCTTCTGACAGAACTGATGCGTCAGGCCATCGGTCAGCCTGTTCAGGAAGCCATTCAGGAAATTTACGACGGCGGGAAACGTTTGATTGCCTCTCTGGCTCCTCAGGTCTTTTTGGCAATGGAAAAGGGCGACGATGCCGCGCGCAGCATCATCCACGAGGGCGCAAATCAGCTCGTTTTATTGGTAAAAGCAGGCAGTCAGTTTCTTCATAAGCAACCCTACCTGGTCGTTCTCTCAGGCGGCCTATGGAATGCCAGCAATAATCTGCTTGAAAAGCTCGTTTTTAATGAGCTTGGCCCGCAATATCAAGCCATCAAGCCCAGCCTGCCGCCTGTTTTTGGCAGTGCCATCGATGCCATGACAGAAGCCGGCTATTTTGTGAATGACGATTTCGAAAAAAAATTCAAACAATCACTTGATCTCATTTCTGTTGATTGATAGGAATCAAAAATATTCTGTATCGTGAGATTTAGAAAAAATAAACAGACAGGGGGAAATCATATGGAATTTCTTGGCATTCCGTTTTCTATACGTAATGTGCCGGTTCTGGACCCCGACTTCATTCCCATCAATGCATTCCGTCAGGCCTTTCTGAAAACAGCACAAAAACCACTTTCTATTGCCATTGAAAGCATCAACGGTCAAATTGCTGTTTCAAACACCCGCATTCATGGCACACCGGATAAAAGCCCGGCGGATCTCTTCTTTGTCGAACGGATGGTCAAGACTTTGCTCTGGCAAAAAGGCGGCTATAAAATCATGATTTGCGGCGACCAGCGCATGTATGAATCCATCGCTCAGGCTTATCGTCCGGGAGGTACACGTGATTTTGATTATCATTTTATGACACGTGTTTACGAAAGGCCATTGGAAGTTGTGTACCTGGATTTGGAGCAAAAGCCCGAGCCCAGAACCCTCTCGCGCCCTATTGGGCGTCATCTGGACGGATGCCGTATTGGCTTTGATGCGGGCGGCAGCGACCGTAAAGTTTCAGCGGTCATCGACGGCGTTCCTGTTTTCAGTGAAGAGGTTGTCTGGTTTCCAAAAGAGCATGCTGATCCGGATTATCACTACAACGGTATCGTCAGTTCCTTTAAAGCAGCAGCTGCCCATATGCCGCGTGTTGATGCCATTGGCGTCTCTGCCGCCGGTATTTATATCAACAACCAGACAAGAATTGCCTCCCTGTTTATCAAAGTACCGGATGACCTGTTTGAAGCCAAAGTCAAGGATATTTATATTCGGGCTGTGCGGGAAATAGGCCCAGATATCCCGACTGAGGTGTGCAATGATGGAGACGTGTCTGCCCTGGCTGGCTCTATGAGTCTCGACACAGGTTGTGTACTCGGCCTTTCAATGGGCACAAGTGAAGCAGGAGGCTATGTGGATCATAAGGGCAATATCACAGGATGGCTAAACGAACTGGCATTTGTTCCCGTGGACATAAACCCTGAGGCGATGAAAGATGAATGGTCCGGCGACATTGGCTGCGGCGTCAAGTATTTTTCCCAGGATGGCGTTGTCAAGCTTGCAAACAAGGCAGGCATAGACCTTTCAAACGGTAAAAGCCAAGCCGAGAAACTGAGCATCGTACAAGAAAAATTAGCTGAAGATGACCCGCGGGCAAAAGATGTCTTCACCGGCATCGGATGCTATCTTGGCCATGCTCTGGCTTGCTATCATGATTTATATGAAATCAGATTCGCACTGCTTTTGGGGCGGGTCATGAGCGGTAAAGGCGGTGATTTGATTCTTTCTGAAGCTAAACGGGTCTTAGCCGAAGAATATCCCGACGTGACCCTGATTCCCCTCCTTCCAGATGATAAATTTCGTCGTATTGGTCAGTCTGTTGCGGCAGCCAGCTTGCCGGAAATTAAGAAAAGAGGTCCATAGCCCATGTTATTTCAAAATGCGTTTATTTTCAAAGACGATGGTACATTTCAAAAAGGTGATATAGCCGTTCAGAACGGACGATTTTCAGATCCGACCACAACAGAAGGAGATGTGGCTGATCTTGAAGGGAAGTATGTGATACCGGGGTTAATCGATATCCATTCTCATGGAAATTCGGGTGCGGATTTTTCTGATGCAAACTTTGATGGCCTGGTTAGAATGGCTCGTTATCTGCTGAAAAACGGCATAACTTCTTTTTCACCAGCGTCCATGACGCTTCCGGAAGAACAACTCAAAGCCGCTTATATGACAGCAATCAGGCTTCGGGACGAGAAACCAGAATGGGCATCTGCGATTCGCGGCATTACCATGGAGGGTCCTTTTTTCAATCCGGCCAAAAAGGGTGCTCAGAACGCCGATTTCCTGCGTTTGCCGGATTATGATTTGTTCAGCCGCCTGAATGAAACAGCCGATGGGATGATTCGAATTGTCTGCGTAGCACCCGAATTACCCGGAGCCATTCCTTTTATTAAAAAAGCAAGTCAGCTCTGCACCGTTTCGGTGGCTCATACCATGGCAACCTATGATGAGGCAAAAGCCGGCTTTGAAGCCGGAGCCAGTCATGTGACGCATTTATTTAATGCCATGCCCCCTCTGGCTCACAGAGAACCCGGTGTCATTGGCGCGGCGGCCGAAAATTCAAAAGTGACTGCTGAGCTTATCACAGACGGCATCCATATCCACGAAAGCGCTGTCCGCGCAGCTTTTGCATTGTTTGGAAAAGAACGCATGGTTCTGGTCAGTGATTCCATGATGGCCTGCGGGATGGCCAATGGAGAGTACATGCTGGGTGGGCAAAAAGTATTCGTAAACGGCCGAAAAGCCACTTTGTCAGACGGCACCATCGCCGGTTCTGCAACCCATTTATACGATTGTATGCGCACAGCTATTTCTTTTGGAATCAAACCGGAAGATGCCATTCGTGCTGCGACTATTAATCCTGCGCGTGTCATCGGTGCTGACAAAGAAGTCGGCAGCCTCACCATTGGTAAAATAGCTGATTTCGTCGTCTGCAATCCTGACTGGACCATGGACTCGGTTTATTTTGCCGGAAACCGAGTCCCCTAATCCGGGCCCTTTGCCTGACTGTTGATCAGATTGAAAAGGCGGCTGAAGACCAGATCGCGATTCACATGAATTCCTTCGCGGCAAAGTGGACGGCTAAAATCAAGATTAAAACAGAGTTCATCTTTCGGCGTCATTTTATCGCCCACCAGGCGAGGCGTCGGCACCAAAGCGGTTGTTAGGGCTAATGGACAATCAATCCAGGCAACCGTGATGATGTCCCAAATAACTTTTGACCAGCCCAAACGACGCTCGTCCTGTGGAGCGTAGCGGCGGACCGTATCGACTAAATAGTCCCCAACAGCGGTCCGTCCCGCCAGGCAGGCTTCCAGTTCTGGTATGGTCGTCAGCAGCAATTCCGAAACCCGGCTGCAAGGAAAACGAACAAGCGGCACACCGCTGTCAAATAGAATTTGCGACGCATAAACATCCTGCATAAGATTAAATTCGTTGGTATGAGGCCAATCTCTGGAATGACCGCCAAGCCAGACAACAACGATCTGATCAGCTATTTCAGGATCAATCGTCAAAGCAGATGCAACATTGGTTGCACAACCGATTGTCAAAACCCGAAGCGGCTGATCAGCCTCGTGTGCCAATTCAATCAAACGCCTGGCGGCGGGTGAGTCAACTGGTTTATTTTTTTCCGTCATATATTCTCGTGATCCTCGCCAGGCAAAAC
>JAGPFK010000113.1 GCA_018056585.1 Clostridia bacterium
GAGGCGGCCTGGCCGGCTGTGAGGCAGCCTTCCAGCTTGCAAGCCGCGGCATTCCCGTTTTATTAACGGATATGAAGCCGCAACATCGGTCGCCGGCCCATCAACTGCCGACCCTGGCTGAGTTGGTTTGCAGCAATTCGTTTAAATCTTCCCGGCTGGAAAATGCGTCCGGCCTGCTCAAAGAAGAAATGCGCCGGCTTGGTTCGCTCATCATTTCTTGCGCGGATGTAACCGCTCTGCCTGCTGGCGAAGCATTGGCTGTTGACCGGGAACAATTTTCCAGACGGGTTACGGAAGTCATCGAACAGCACCCTTTGATCGAACGACGGACGGAACAGATCGATCGTTTGCCTGAATCCGGTCTTGTTATCATTGCAACAGGTCCTTTAACAGGCGGCGGTCTTTTTCATTCGATCAAAGAGCAGCTCATGATTGAAACCCTTTCCTTTTTTGATGCGGCCGCACCCATTGTCACTGCTGAGTCTATTGATCAAACAGCCGTGTTCTTTGGCTCTCGCTATCATAAAGGTGGCGATGACTACATCAATTGTCCAATGGATCAGGCGCAATACGAGAACTTTTACCATGCTCTGATTGGAGCGCGGACCGCGACGGTTCATGATTTTGATCAGGCCTATCTTTTCGAAGGCTGCATGCCCATTGAAATCATGGCTCAGAAAGGGCCGGACACCATCCGTTTCGGGCCTCTTAAACCGGTTGGCCTGATGGATCCGAAAACCGGCCGTGAACCGTATGCCTGTGTTCAGCTGCGTCAGGATAATCGCGCTGCCAGTCTTTATAATCTGGTTGGATTTCAGACAAGGCTGGCCTTCCGTGAACAAGAACGTGTCTTTCGCCTGATTCCCGGCTTGGAAAGGGCCGAGTTTGTTCGTTATGGTGTGATGCACCGAAACACCTATCTCCCGTCACCGAAAATTCTGAACCCTGACTACAGCGTCCGCAATCGGCCCGCCCTTTATTTTGCCGGCCAGATCACCGGTGTAGAAGGGTATGTGGCGTCGGCGGCTTCGGGGCTCATTGCCGGCTTTCAGGCAGCATGGCAGGCGAAAGGCATTCCTCTGGCAGAAAGGATGGCCGTGTTACCGAGTGATCGGACCATGATTGGCGCTTTGGGTGCCTATGTATCGGATGAACGTGTTGACCCGTTTCAGCCCATGAACCCTAATTTCGGATTGCTTTCCAAACCAGACCAGACCTTGGCAAAGCGAAAGCGCGAACGGATTCGTTACTTGACAGAGCGGTCGCTTCGTGAGATTGATCATCTGGCATCGCAACAACCTGAGGAAGTCAGGCGTTTACCCATTGTTCATCAGGCAATAGACAAATCATCGCTTGCAAAAGAAATAAATGGCGTATAATAAGAAGTAAGTAAAATTAATTTGCGCCGCCCTGGGTGGCGAGGAGGTCTTTCATTCATGGCAGGTTTTTTTGGATTGTTTGATTATACCAAGGAAGGTCCGGGCGTTTATCCGGATGAGCCGCCAAAAGGTCCGTTTGCAACTTTTTTCGCGATTTTAGGCCGCAAGTTCTGGAAGATTGTGACGATCAATCTGATGTATTTTGTTTTCAGCTTGCCTGCTATAATCATCGCATTCTTCGGAGCAAATTTTGTCGTTTCAGCTGTTTTACCAAGTCTAACACCTGAATGGCTGGCGGAGCTTTTTGAGCAATCCGGCATTCTTCTGCAGGAAGGCATTTCTTTCCTCGATTTTGCCAATATTCAGATCTTGCAGCTTTATGTGATTGTGGCCATGCTGCTGGTTGGCTTAAACCTGGTGATTGTCGGTCCGGTCCATGCCGGCGTTGTTTATCTTTTGCGTAATTACTCGAGGGAAGAGCATGCATTTGTTTGGATGGATTTTAAAGAGCATGCCAGAAACAACCTGCGCCAGTCCCTTGGCGCTTCATTGCTCAGCCTTGGGCTGACCGCTTTGTTTGTTTTATGCTATGCTTTCTACCAGAACAATGCGGTCTTTGGCAGCACTTTGTTCCAGGCTTTTTTGAAAATGGTTGTCGTGATTATGTTCGTGATTTGGTGCATGATGCAGATTTATTTATATCCCATGATGATCACGTTTGACCTGAGTCTGAAGCAGCTTCTCCGAAACAGTTTTCTGTTTGCCTTGTTTCGCTTGCCGCTTAACCTGTTGATCCTGCTTTGCAGCTTTTTAATCATGTTTGTCGTCCCTGGCATTTTACTCTTCCTAGGCTATGGGATCTCTGTTCTGGCGGCTTTTGTTTGGTATGTATGCTTCGCTTTCGCCTTCAATATATTTTTAACGACCTTTTTTGCCTATCGCGCGCTAAACAAACATATGATCCAGCGCATAACGGCTCAGGAGTCAGAAGGTGAGGCCGTTGAAGATGCAGAAGATTTGGAAGAGATTGATGAGGACGACGAAGAAGACGAGGAAGAATCAAGAGGCGCCGAAAGAAGACGCCGCCCGGATCAAGGTGAAGAGCCTGAACCAGGCCTTGCGCGTGCGCCAATCAGTTCCGATGCCTTGTAACTAAAGATCAGAGATGCGCTCTGACAAAAGATCGTCCATATCATAGAGGCCGGCTGGCTTTCCATGTATGAAATGAGCGGCGGCGATTGCACCGTTGGCAAAAATGGTTCTTGACCGAGCACTGTGATGGATTTGGATGACTTCATCCGGTCCGGCAAAAAGAACCGTGTGCTCACCGACAAGAGTGCCGCCACGAATGGCATGGATTCCCAATTCATCCTGGCCTCTTTTTTGGCGAACCTGGCTTCGATCCGTTATGGGTTTGAGTTGACCGCCCAGAACATCGTTAATCCGATCCGCGATCATGAGGGCGGTGCCGGACGGTGCATCTATTTTTTGATTATGGTGAGCTTCGATGATCTCAATGTCAAAACCGGGATAAAGCAGCGCAGCAGCGCGCTTGGCTAAATCAATCAATAAATTGATGCCGAGAGACATGTTGGCAGAAATAAAGATCGGCGCGATTTGTGACAGAGCCATCAGTTTGTCTTTTTGTTTTTCATTCAGACCTGTGGTGCAAATAACGGCCGGACAACCTCTTTGCTCGATCAGGCGGCCAAGCGGTTCTAAAGCGTCCGGTGATGAAAAATCGATTAAAACGTCAAAAGATTCCTTGCAAAGAAGCGGATCCTGATAAATTGGAAAAGGACAGGTTGGATCGTCCTTTGCGTCAAATCCGGCTACAATCTGATCATCACCGCGTTCGGCTATAACATCACGAATGGTTCGGCCCATCCGCCCGCAGCAGCCGCTGAGAAAAAAATTGAGGCTTGTCATAACCCGCTTCCTTTCTTTGTTTCAGATCAGATTGTATTGCAAAAGGGTGGTCCGGATCAGTTCCAGATGAGTTGGAGAAGGCTCGCACAGCGGCATTCGGCAGGGACCCACGTTAAAGCCCATCAGGTTCATGGCCGCTTTGATGGGAATCGGGTTGACCTCACAGAACATCGCTTTAATTAATGGCACCAATTCGATCTGCATTTGTCTTGCCTTTTCTGTATCACCGTCAAACCAGGCCGCGACCATGTCATGAACCCTGGCGGGAACGATGTTGGCAATGACCGAGATGACACCGAGTCCGCCAAAAGACAGCAAAGGCAAAACCATCCCATCCTCACCCGAGTAAAGATTCAGATGATCACCACAGACATGCACCACCTCGCCAACCTGGTCCAGGTTACATTCCTTGACCCCGTTGATGAGCGGCAGCTCAGACAGCCTGGCCAGTGTCTCCGGATTGATGTTCAGATTGGTGCGGCTGGGGATGTTGTAAAGGATGATGGGAAGGTTAACTGCGTCGGAAATCGCCTTAAAATGACGGTACAGGCCTTCTTGTGTTGTTTTGTTGTAATAAGGCGTCACGCTGAGAAGCGCATCAACGCCAAGACTTTCGGCTTCTTTGCTGAGCTTGATGGCGTGTTTTGTATCATTACTGCCGGTTCCAGCAATCACCGGGACCCTTCCTTTGACGGTTGAAACAACATGAGCAATAGCAGACAGATGCTCTCCATCTGGCATGGTTGAAGCCTCACCGGTTGTACCTGCCACAACAATTGCATCCGTCTGTTGGCTGATATGCCATTCACATAACTCCGCGAGCTTATCAAAATCGACGCCTGTTTCGCAAAAGGGCGTCACAATCGCGACAGCAGAGCCTTTAAAAACCGGATTTTTCATGATGGTTGCCTCCAGACTCAATTTCTTAAACAGAAGGATGCGACTTGCATCCGATTGGCAATAAGTGTCTTCATGATAGCATTGTCTGTACTTTTTCGTCAATTGCAGATATAATTTGAGAAATGATGAAAAAAAGTGATTTTACTTATCCTTTACCTGAAGAGTTGATTGCGCAGCACCCGGCAGAACAGAGGGATGCGTCACGCCTGCTTTGCCTGGATGGCAACAGTGGCCGGATCGAGCATCATTTGTTCTACCAGCTTCCAGATTTGCTAAAGCCGGGCGATTGCCTTGTTGTGAATAATTCGCGTGTGATTCCGGCTCGCCTTTTGGGCGTTCGGAAAGACACAGGACACGCGATTGAGGTTCTTTTATTAAAGCGACTCTCAGAGACAGAGTGGGAAACGATTGTCAGGCCGGGACGCCAAGTTCGAACGGGACATCAGTTGGTCTTTATTCCAGGCCGATTAGAAGCGATTGTTCGGAAAGTCACGGAGAATGGAAACCGCATCATCCATTTTAACTTTGACGGCCTTTGGGAAGCCGTCCTTGACGAAGCCGGCACCCTGCCTCTTCCTCCCTATATTCATGAACAACTGGACGATCCGAGTCGTTATCAGACCGTCTATGCCAGTCGGGACGGATCCGCGGCAGCGCCAACGGCCGGCCTGCATTTCACGCCTGAGTTGCTGGATCGATTGGATGCTTGTGGAATCAAAAAAGCCGAATTGACTTTGCATGTCGGCTTGGGTACTTTCCGACCTGTTCGGGAAGAGAATATTTTGGATCACAAAATGCACACCGAATATTATGAATTACCGGAAAAAACCGCTCAGCTGATTCGTCAAACACGAGCGGAAGGCGGGCGCATCGTGGCGGTCGGCACAACCAGCTGCCGTGTCCTGGAAAGTGTGGCAGCGAACGGTCCGCTCACGGAGAAAAGTGGCTGGACTAACCTTTTTATCTATCCCGGCTTTCAATTCAAAGTCACCGATTATCTGATCACCAATTTTCACCTGCCGGAATCCACCTTGTTGATGTTGGTGTCCGCATTTGCCGGGAAAGAACATATTTTGTCGGCTTATGAGGAGGCCATCAGGCAACGTTATCGTTTTTTTAGTTTTGGGGACGCCATGCTGATTAGCCGAAAGACAACAGGAGGAGCCGCATGACGACAAAAACCAGTCCAGTCCGTTTTGAACTTTTGCATGTTTGCCGCCAAAGCGGCGCCCGGGCCGGTGTTTTGCATACCCCGCACGGGTCTGTTCAAACGCCCGCTTTTATGCCGGTTGGCACTCAAGCTTCCGTAAAAGGTCTGTCACCTGAAGAGCTTAAGCAAATAGGGGTTGAGATGATCCTTGCCAATACGTATCACTTATGGATGCGTCCCGGATCTGATTTGATTCGGGAAAGTGGCGGGTTGCACCGTTTCATGAACTGGGATCGTGGTATCCTGACGGACAGTGGCGGCTTTCAGGTTTTCAGCCTCAGCGATTTGCGCCACATTACCGAGGAAGGTGTTGGATTCAAATCACACCTTGATGGCTCAAGTCATCTTTTGACTCCTGAAAAATCGATTCAAATCCAGAACGACTTAGGCGCTGACATTATAATGGCCTTTG
>JAGPFK010000114.1 GCA_018056585.1 Clostridia bacterium
AAGGTCAATGGGTGCTCTCGGTAATTCCCATGACCGAAGTGATCACGGGGCTGACGTATACAGGCCTGATTTATCCGCTTCAAAACGCGACACTGGAAAAAGGCAGTACAAGGGGGGTCAGCAATCGCTTTGGCCCGTCAGGGCGAGCAAGCCTCTCGCTGGGGCAAGGCTCAGCCCTGGTTCTGATCACGAGAGAAAGTAAAAAGGGGAAGGATCAAATCAAGCCATAATGGCGGCCGATGGCCTGAAAGGCATCGGATGAGCGGCGGATGGTTTGCTCAGGAACCGCAAAGCAGAGGCGAAAGTACCCTTCAAAGCAAAAACCACTGCCAGGAACCACAAGGATGTTGTGTTCCGTACACACTCTGGAAAAAGAAAGATCGTCCCTGATCGGGCTTTTGGGAAACAAATACAAGCCGCCGTCCGGCAGGGACACATCGAAGCCGGCCTGGCGCAAGACATCAGCCAGCAAACGGCATCGCTTCTCATATTGTTCCAGATCAATTTGAGCATGGATTGCCCGTTCAATGACACGCTGAAAAAGGGCGGGCGCGTTCACAAAGCCTAAGATCCGGTTGCAATAAATGCAGGCCTCAATCAGCTTGTCGGCGTCCTCACAACGCGGGCTTGCGATCAGGCAGCCGATGCGCTCGCCTGGAAGCGAAAGAGATTTACTCCAGCTGGTACAGATAACGGCATTCTTGAGAGAAGCAAAGGTTGGCGGCATCTTGCGTCCGCCGTAAACCAACTCGGCATAGGGCTCATCGGACAGCACATAAATGGTCTGTTTCTGTTTTGCTAAAAGATGATCGAGCGATTGCAGGATTGTTTCCGGGTAAAGCGTGCCGGATGGATTGTTCGGTGAGTTGATGATAATGGCTTTGGTCCGTGGCGAAAGCGCCTGTTCGATGGCCGAAAGATCAGGCAGCAGCGTTTTTTGATCATTTTTTACGATGACGGGCTTGCCGCCGTGGTTATCAATGTAGGAGAGATACTCAAAAAAGAAAGGGGCTAGAAGGATGACTTCATCTCCCGGATCCAAGATGGCCTTGAGTGCAACGTTGAGTGCTCCGGCTGCCCCAACGGTCATGCAAACCAGTTGAAACGGGATTTCAAAGCCACACAGCAGGCTGTGCCGTTTCGCGACCGCTTGCCGGACTGAATCATGACCGGCGTTGCTCATGTAAGCATGAAGGCCGGGCGGGGCTTCAAAAACCAGGTCGCGCAGGGCGTCCTGAACCGCTTGGGGCGGTTCCAGATCCGGGTTGCCTAGACTGAAATCGAATACCTGATCTGCGCCGTAGAGGGCTTTCAATCGGTTGCCTTCCTCAAACATCTGCCGGATCATGGACCCTTTGACCATGTTTTCTTCTATTTGACGTGCAATCATCGCGGTGCCTCCCTGAAAAGACTGTTTGGCACAAGATAACACAAAATGGCTTGACAGACAAGCGTCCGGCCTGTAAAATGAAACATCGTAAAAAGCAGGAGCATCCGCTTCTCACCTCAAGCTATGCGAAGAGGTTCATCTTGAAGAACAGGGAGTTTTTCCCTGCCTAACAGAGCGGATGTGCTGCATCGGCTCATTTTTTTATTTTTTAAAGGGGGGTGTATGACTATCGGCAAGCAAAGCAGCAGTTTACCGATCAATGATGAGATCAGATTCCAGAAAGTGCGTCTGATTGACAGTAGTGGCGAAATGGTGGGCGTTGTACCCATCACTGAGGCAAGAAAAAAGGCAGAAGATCAGGGCCTGGACCTTGTTCTGATCAATGCTCAGCCCGATAATCCGGTTTGCAAGATTATGGATTATGGAAAGTACATGTTTGAGCTTTCTAAAAAAGAACGAGAAGCCAAAAAAAACCAAAAAACAACGGATGTTAAGGAAGTCGGGTTCCGTCTGACAACTGAAGACCACGATCTGGGATATAAAACCAGAAATGCTTGCCGCTTTCTCCAGGACGGAGACCGTGTAAAAGTGGTTGTCAAATTCAGAGGCCGCGAGATGGCTTATACGAACAGAGGCTTTGAAGTGATGCAAAAATTTGCGGACGCCTGTGCAGAATATGGCCAGATTGATCGGGAACCCCGTCTGGAAGGGCGGAATATGGTTATGTATTTAGCGCCCCGCAAAAAATAATAGCGTAGGGAAACAGGAGGATTGGATCATGCCAAAGCAGAAGACACACAGCTCTTCCAAGAAGAGATTTAAAGTAACCGGTACCGGTAAAGTGCTGCGGACGCAGGCTTATAAACAACATAAACTGGGCAATAAATCGTCCAAACGCAAGCGAAACCTGCGAAAAACAAAAGTGGCATCACCAGCTGATCAGGAACGGATTCGTCAATTGATTCCTTATAAATAAGCGGTCTGATGCCGGGCAGTACGGAACGGAGGGTATAGAATGTCAAGAGTCAAAAGATCAAACAGAACCCGGGCGCGTCATAAGAAAACACTGAAGCAGGCAAAGGGTTATTTTGGACATAAAAGCAAATTATTCCGGGTTGCGAACCAGCAGGTCATGAAATCCTTAAATTATGCTTATCGGGACCGTCGGAACAAAAAACGTGATTTCCGCAAGCTCTGGATTACACGCATTAACGCAGCCGCGAGGCAGAACGGGCTGTCTTACAGCCGATTCATGAATGGGCTGAACAGAGCAAAAATTCAGCTTGACCGCAAGGTTCTGGCTGACATGGCCGTAAAGGATCCGGCGGGTTTTACGGAGCTTTGCAATAAAGCCAAAGAAGCATTGTAATCTTTAGGGTGAACATAAAAGGATGCAAAAGACGGGCTTTTGCCCGTCTTTTGACCAATAAGCTCAGTTAAAGCGATCAAAGGTATGAATGAAGAAATCCATCAAGGACGTGCCAGATCAGAACGGATCGAAAGCCGGAAGAACGCCCGCTTCAAACAATTTAAAGCGCTTCTTCGCAAAAGCGAGGCAAAAAAGACAGACCGCATTCTGATCGAAGGGACGCGGCTTTGCAGCGACGCGCTTTCGTCCGGCGTTGCGATTGAAGCGGTCCTTCTTTCTGACAGCGCTTATGAGTTTGCCATAGATTGGCTGTCTTTCCTGCCAGACGATGTGCCCTGCTTTATTCTGACCGATGAACTGTTCGCACAACTCAGCGATACAAAAAATCCACAAGGGATTGCGCTCATTTGCAAGGCGCCGGTCCAGAAAGGGCCGCGGAGTCCGGCTCGCGTCGGCGGTCTTTATCTGGCCGCGGATGGGATGTCGGATCCGGGTAATCTCGGAACACTCATCCGGACGGCTGACGCCTTTTCGTTTGATGCGGTTCTTTTGACGGCCGGAACGGTATGGCCTGCGAACCCCAAAGTCATCCGTGCCTCGATGGGTTCCTGTTTTCATCTGCCGATTATCCTGTTTGACGAGGTAAAGGATCTGGTGGATTATCTGGCCCCGGCCGGCATCCCTCTTTATGCTGCGGATCCGAAAGGCTCTCTTTTGATTGAGAACCTGCCGCCGGGCGGCGGTGCTCTTCTGGTCGGCAACGAGGCGCATGGGCTGAGTGAAGAAGCCAGAAAGTCAGCCGCCTTTCTGGTATCGATTCCCATGCCTGGGCGCGCTGAGTCGCTGAATGCGGCGGTTGCCGCCTCTATCTGCGCTTATGAAATGATGAAAGCCAATCGTCTGAATTGAGGTGAATGGGATGCAAGTCATTATTGTCGGCTGTGGTAAAGTCGGTTCGTCCCTGGCGTCTATTTTAATCGATCAAGGTCATGATGTTGTCGTTGTTGAAAGCAACACTCAGCTGATTTCTGAGGCGTCTGATCTGGATTGCATCAAAATTACCGGCGTGCCGATCGATCGGGATGTCCTGCGGCAGGCCGGTATTGAAACAACGGATGTTTTGTGTGCCGTCACGCAAAATGACAACATCAACATCATGGTTGCTCAGATAGCCGGCATTATTTTCAATGTGCCGCGCATCATCACGCGTATCTTCAATCCGAAAAGCCGTGCTGTTTTTGAAGAGTTCGGACTGGACGCGGTCTGTTCGACGGAACTGACCGTTCAGGAATTTCTGCGCCGCATCGAGGGGAAAAAAGAATCCACGATGCGGACTGTTTTTGGAAGTGATGTCGTCTTCACCAATGTGCCCGTTGAGCCGGATATTGTTGGAGAAGAGATCACCCATTTAACATCGGAGACCGGGAAGCTTATTTTTGGCCTCTTGCGCCGGGGTAAACTCTTGCTGGCTGCAGATGGCCTTCGGGTCCAGCCCGATGATGAGCTCGTCCTGGCCGATTTACAGTAGAAAGGTCCGGTTTTATATGCGCATTTACATCATGGGTGGCGGTAAACTGGCCTATTATCTGGTCAAGACATTGCAATTCAGCCATCACAGCATCACGGTCATTGAACAGCAAAAAGACGTTTGTGAACGCATTGCGAACGACTTCGATCACGTGATGGTTTATCACGGAGATGGGACAACCATCCAGATGTTGGAGGAGGTCGGCTGCCAGCATGCGGATTTTTATATTGCCGTGACCGGGAAAGACGAGAATAACCTGGTTGGTT
The DNA here is from genome assembly GCA_018056585.1 of Clostridia bacterium. Lineage (GTDB taxonomy): Bacteria > Bacillota > Clostridia > Saccharofermentanales > UBA5734 > JAAYBY01. Next base: position 4,554 of record JAGPFK010000114.1, read on the forward strand.
GTCAGATCGCAAAGCAGCGCTTTCAGGTGAAACGAACCGTTGCCCGTGTCAATAATCCAAAAAATATTGAGATGTTTCATCTGCTTGGCATTGACCGCGTGTATTCCAGCACGCAGATTCTGGCCGATATCATTGAACAAGATATTGATTACGACGGGATGCGGGTGGCTTACTCCATTGAAAACACAAGCAAAGCGATCGTGGAATTTTCATTGTCGCCTGATTCGGACGCGGTGGGCCATACCTTACAAGAATATGATTTTCCCGGCAGCAGCAAAGTGGTGCTGATTACAAGGCCGGACGGGCGTGTGGAGATGCCGCGCGGGGACCTGAAAATGCAAAGCGGAGATACCATCCTGCTGATTTGTGATAAAGATGAATACGATCTTATCTGGCGCCGAATGGTTCGGTCCGGCCTAACGGAGAAGTAACATGGTTGTCATTCGAAAAAAACAGCAACCCGCATTTTTGCTCTGGATCCGTGCGCGGCCCGGTCGGGTGATCGCGACGTCTTTTTTGTTGGTGATCATGATCGGCACGGTTTTACTCTGCTTGCCCATCGCTTCACGAGACGGCCAAAGCATCGGCTTTTTGCAGGCCTTGTTTACGGCGACCTCGGCGACCTGTGTGACGGGTCTGGTGACGGTGGATACCGCGACACACTGGACCGTTTTCGGCCAGGTGGTGATCATCTTACTGATTCAGACAGGCGGTCTGGGCCTCGTGACCATCACCAGTTTTTTCTACACACTCATGCACCGAAAAGCAACGCTGCACACCTTGGTTGTCGCTCAGGAAGCCACCGCCAGTTTTAGCTTTTCAGATGTTTTAAGGCTGGTGCGAAAAATCATCTACATCACTTTCACAATCGAACTGGCGGGCGGGTTGATCTTGTCCTGGCGCCTGGCCCAACGTTTTGGACTGGCCGCGGGACTTGGCAAAGGATTTTTTACGGCGATATCGGCATTTTGTAATGCCGGATTTGACCTGATGGGAAACACGCCAGGCGGGCCTTTCAGCAGCCTCACCACCCTGAATGACGACCCGATTGCCATTTTGACCGTCGCCTTCCTGATCATTTTAGGCGGGCTGGGTTTTGTCGTCTGGACCGATCTGATTGAATGGCCGCGTGATCGCAAGCTGAACTTTCACAGTAAAGTGGTTTTAATTTTGACTGCTGTTTTCCTGACTTTTGGAACGCTTTTCTTTTATCTTTCCGAACAGGGGAACACCGCTCCAAACGCTTTAGGCCGTTTGCC
>JAGPFK010000115.1 GCA_018056585.1 Clostridia bacterium
TCATATACCTCCGTTTAAATATAATATAATATTAATTGATTTGCGGCGTCCGTGCACGGATTAACGCAGGCTATGTTGATCATGATTATTATATATTAATATAACATAATTTTACGGTTGCTATTTAATATATTTATATCATTTTGATTACAATTTGGTTACAGTCCGATTCATATACGTGCCGGCAGCCCTTATGCTTGTTCATTTACACAATCTGACTCCCTGTTTTACACCGGTTCAAAAATCGGTTCCTGACCCGATTCTGCATCATCATCTATAAACGTTGCCAAAACCATGAGTCTAATCTGAAATCGTTCACCTATCCCGTTCCTGCGTCCTGTTCCTTCTGATTCCGTCACGTGATGATCCCCTTGCTTTCGACTGATGGTTGGCATTATCTGCGTCTGCCATGCCCCGTACATTTAAAAAGGAGACAGTCGTTTTGATTGTCTCCTTTTGCAATATCCGAAGGCTTTTTGAAGGATTAGTAATAATTACCTGAACTAAACAGAGAAGAGAAAAAACCTATCAATACACTGCTGAAAATAATGCTGAGTACAACGCCGATCAGGGTCAGAATAAGTATAGCTCGGCTGAGATTCTTTTTGTTCAGATTGACTTGGCTGCCAAAAGCCCAAACAAACATCAAAATCAAACCAACGATTGGAATGCTATAGAGAATCATTGTTAACAAATATTGCCCCACAGACATTGGAGATGTATCCGCATAGGGATGGGCGGCCGCTTGTGGCTGATAGTATGTCTGAGGCGGCGGTGGCGGAGAATAGGCTTGCTGATAGGATTGGCTGTAGGGCTGAGACGGCGGTGGCTGTGTAATCGTTGGTGCGCCGCCTCCTCCTGTGGTAGGGGCGCCGCAGTTCTCACAAAATTTAGCATCATCTGGATTTTGCTTCCCACAACTTGGGCAATACATGGTCGATCCTTCCTTTCTACAATCTGTTTCTATTCTTTCGGCTGAATGGCCCCTTGTTCAGGCCTAACAGCCAAAATCAAGATCAGCGACACCACCATCATCAAATCAGAGTGACGGCTTGGGTTTACCACAGAATCTGCAAAAATTACCTGTATTCTCATTGCCGCAACCGGCACAGTACCATATGTTGCCAGTCGGAGGCGGCGTTTCCGGCATTGCTTCTTCTTTTTCAACAAGAGGCTCTTCAGGCTGGGGCTCAGGTGCTGCAACAGGCGAAGGTTCCGGCTGAACAGGCGGGGCCGGTTCTGCTGAAGGTTGATAAACGGGCTGTGTATAGACTGGTTCAGCTGATGGCTGGTAGACAGGCTGTGAATAAGGGGGGGCTTGATATGACGCAGCCTGTTGTTTTTCTTTTTTCTTCCCGATGCCAAATGTAGCATCAACCAACTTACTGATCAGAGGCAGCCCGGCGTCTTTGTTCTGGGTTAGACGCAAGACAGCCATCAAAGCCATGACAAACAAACCAACTTCAAGAATAAATCGAATGACGTTATGAACACTAGCAAGAAAGTTGATTACACCGTAAGCATCAAACAAACCAAAAAGAGCATTCAGTGCCGTAAATATCCAGCCAATGACCGTCGTTACAATGACATAGCCGACACGCAGGTACAAGGCCTGAAAAACCTGCCGTGACAGCCACATGTCTTTTTCAAGGATGAGGGCATAAGCCAATACAAGAATCAGGGCTTCCAAAAGGCCAAAAAAGGCCAGGACGAATGAAAAAATAGCAACAGCCATCAGGTTCAGACCGTACTTCCCTTTTGTCATGTTGTTCCCTCCGTTCCACATTTTTGAGTACTGAAAAACAGCTTCATTAAGCTTAATTTCAGACTATCACATTCAAAGACTAAACGCAATGCAGTCTTTGCGGAGAAGATCCAAAAAGTATCTGTCTGAACATAAGAACACAGGAATATTTTAATACAGTCTCATATTATTTGATTTTTGACAATCTGATTCATTTCAGGAAGATGGGCAATCATGTCTTGCGCCAGACGAATTTGGTTTTTAGCCCGATCCAGATTATGATCTGGTCTGTGAATACGAAAATAACGGTCACCATTCAGATAATCAGCTAAGAATCGTGATGCGAGTTCTATCGTGATGACAACGGCACCCAGTGCCATATGCTCTATTTCACAAGGCGTGAGAAAAGATTGGGCGGCCTCCATAAAGCCTCGCGTAAAAGCCTCAAAATAGTCCATATTCAGACGGACTTTGTTCAGATCCGTTTCGTCTTCCATGGCTTCGTTAGCAGCAAACCGAATCGCATCGCCATAATCATACATAGACAAGCCAGGCATAACGGTATCGAGATCAATCACACAAAGCGGTTCATTGGTTTTTCGGTGCATGAGAATATTGTTGTACTTGGTGTCATTATGCGTTACACGCAATGGCAATTCCCCGGATTCTAATAAGTTGGCCAGGCGGCCGGCTAATGTGCGATGCTGTAAAAAGAAATTCAGTTCATGTGAAACTTTAGGAACCCGGCCAAAAGGATCTTCTTGTGCAATCGCAAAAAGTTGATTGAACCGGGCCGGCGTATCATGAAATCCTGGAATGGTCTCAGTCAACTGATCGATAGGCATGTCTGCCAGCAACGTTTGAAAACGACCAAAAGCATAGCCGGCGCTGACCAGAATCTTCGTATTCTCGATGTGTTCGTAAGCGATCGAATTTTCAACATATTGGCATAAACGCCAGACGCTAGAATCACAAACAGTATAGTTGTTTCCTTCCTTGTCATTGATAAAGGTGATGATGCGGCAATCGTTGCTATGCATTTCCTTGCTTTCAAGATAATTTGTAATGGCTTTAATATTCTCCATAACCTGAATTGGATTTTTAAAGACATAGTCGTTAATGCGTTGCAAAATATATTGTCGTTCTTTATTCCCATCTGCCAGGATGATCTGATATGTATCGTTTATATGTCCGTTAACCAACTGTTTATAGTTCATCAGCGTTTGCGGTAAATCATAGTGTGCCAAAACACGGCGGATGGTTGCTGTTGTTTCAGATTGTCCCATATCTTACACTCCTGGATGTTTTTTAGCTCTTTTATACTATCGTTTCAGCTTTGATCCGTCAATGATAGGCGTTGATAAAAAATCTAACGGCGTAGACACATATGATGTTCTGTTATGATCAGATAAAAACAGAGTGCCCTGACAGAATCATCATCCCATCAAAACACTCCAAATGGTCCGAGTGGCGAGACTTGAACTCGCGGCCTCGTGGTCCCAAACCACGCGCCCTGCCAACTGGGCTACACCCGGATATACTGTTATTTTTAATTTTCGTTTCCTTTCGACCAATCGTCGCGTCCCAGATTATACAGGATCAGAATAGTTCGTGCAAGCTGCAATTATGTTGTTTGTAACGCTACGAACAGGACAGTGCATATGCGTTTGCCGACTTGCTCTTCTTTGGGATTTGATGTGTAACAGACTTGCTTTCCTTCAGGACTTTTATAATTTAAATCAAGGATGGAAATTCACTTCCTGTTAGGAGTCAAGTTCAAAATAGTGTGTAAATTCCCTCGGTATTCCAGTCATCAGGATGCGGAATTCCCTACCATCGGTTAAGCTGAAGCGTTTATGCCGCGAAAGCTGTTCATAATGAACACATCGAATGTTTGGCCAATTGCGAACATCACTCTAAATCGACATAGCCTTACCCCTGTAGGCAGGGAGATGTACCGATGGAATAGACATCGTTTCATCGGGAATCCGAAGTTCGCCAATTTATTGGCGATGTAGTTCACATCCAGAGGACTGCACGGCTGTCTTGATGATTCCGTTTTGCAATAGAATCAATATTTTTGGTTGATGATCCAAGAGGTTATCTGAATCAATAAAGGCGCAACTTCGAAGCGATATTATGCGCAGCATGGCTGATTTTAACCATCAAGCATAAGCATTTATGAAACATAAACGCAAATAACAACGTAAAATGTCATCTCGATAACACGGGAAACAAAGGAAGATTAATAGAAGATCGTGAGAAAGAAGATAATAACCAGATCGATAAAATCGCATTCTGCATAAAAATTCTGAGCTTCCATGGCAATAACTACATGATTCTCATTGATTCATAAGATCTTTTGGGCATATAATGAATTATCTGTTCAAAATTATAATGATGAGTCGGTCTTAAAGACCGGCGGGGGGTTTATATGTTGATTGAAACGGTTAAAAGCAGCGCACTATATGATCTGAATCAATCTTTGGCCGGACCTTTTTTAAGCCGGCTGGAATGGCCCTGGCAGGCTCTCTCCCAGATACATGAACTCATCCTTCAGATTGGTCCGACCCTGTCCTCCAGTGAATTCAAACAAATCGACGAGAATATATGGGTTGCCTGCGACTGTCAGATTGCTTCAACGGCTTCCCTTTGCGGTCCGCTCATTATCGGACATGAAACAGAGGTTCGTCATGGGGCGTTTATCCGCAAAGATGCGCTCATCGGCAATCAGGCAGTCATCGGCAATTCAACGGAACTTAAAAATGTCATTTTATTTAATGGTGTTGAGGTTCCTCATTTTAACTACGTCGGTGATTCAATACTGGGATACAAGGCTCACATGGGTGCCGGAGCGATTATCTCCAACGTCAAGGGAGATCGCAGCCTGATCTCGATACACATTGGTCCGGAGCGCCTGGAAACAGGGTTAAGAAAGATGGGCGCTTTACTGGGAGATCGTGCTGAAATCGGCTGTAACAGTGTGCTCAACCCTGGCAGCATCATTGGCCGCAATACACAAGTTTATCCCTTAACCATGGTCCGGGGCACCCTTCCGCCAAACTGCATCCTTAAACAAAGCGGAGACATTGTCGCTAAAGCCAGCACCCTGTGATCCTTATAAAAATTAGTAAGGTTCGCAGAAAACCTCAAAATACGCTCTTGGATGCTTGCAGGCAGGACATGTTTCCGGCGCTGCATTTCCTTTATGGATATAACCACAATTTGCACATTTCCATTCGATCGGCTCTTCTCTTTTGAAGACCCGATCTTTGGCCACGTTATCCGCTAACTTCAGATAACGAATCTCATGTCGTTTTTCAACTTCTGAAACCATCCGGAAAGTGCTGGCAATGTCATGAAATCCTTCTTCTGCGGCGGTTTTTGCAAATGCGCAGTACAGATCGGCCCATTCTTCATGTTCGCCCGCCGCAGCCGCTTTGAGATGATCCAGTGTATTTCCATAAGCGACCGGATATGCCGCTGTTATCTCAACAGGAATTGGTTTTTCTGAGCCCTCAAGCCCGGCAGCAATATACTTATAAAACAATTTTGCATGTTCTTTTTCATTGTCTGCCGTCTCTAAAAAAATGGCTTCAATCTGCTTGTAGCCTTCATTTCGCGCAACAGAAGCAAAATAGGTGTACCGATTTCTTGCTTGTGATTCGCCTGCAAAAGCTTTCATCAGATTGGTCAGTGTTTGGGTTCCGGCTAAATTCGACATAATGACCTCCTCGTTCTCCTTGATTTATCAGGATAAGATGATGACTCGAATGGTTACCATTCGACTTCCTTCAATTATACCATAATCTTAAAAATACTCTGATGCTCATCTTGAAGCTGGTGTCCATCTGGCTGTGGCTCCACAAGGAAGAAAAACAGGGCGTTTGGATGCCGGCAGACATATTTCTTCAGAAAAGGCCGTGCCGCCATATTGCGGGCAGACCAACAAATTGAGTATGTTGACAAGGACCGTGGGCGCTAAGGCGGTTGCGTAAGCATTCAAAAGAAAAAACAAAGGACTTGAAGATAAAAGATGTGCACATTGATCCACAAGATGATAT
>JAGPFK010000116.1 GCA_018056585.1 Clostridia bacterium
GGCTAAAGCAGTCCGGTCGAAGTAGCGCTTGCCATCTTCCTGCGCCGGGTTGTCTATCGGCCACATTAAGAAGGTAGGATGATAAGCCATTAAATTGTTCCATTTATCGAGGTTGCCTAATCCAGTCAAACAAGAACCCACACGATCTTCCGCCACCCAGGTGTCCCGCATGGAAAAGTCAAAGTTGTAGTAATTCTCGTTGATCAATTTTTCCTGCGCCACCGTCGCAATCAGCTTGAGGCGTTTCTTGTACAGTTCTTCCTCGAACGGGCCGAAAACCACATGCCCACCGGCTCCGCCGACCATAGAAAACGTCTCCTGAACACCAATCAGATTTCCGATGCACTGCAGTGATCCTTGTGTACCACAGAATGGCACTTCGTCGTTTTCTCCATTCCCATTCGGATCATTATCTCTGAAGGCACGGAGCGCGGTCAGGAAGTCGTCAATAGACTGAGGCAGCTCAAGATCATACTTATCGAGCCAGTCTTTTCTGATCATCAAACCGCCGGACATACCGACCTCAACCTCAAAAATAGGTGAGCAGAAAAAGAGAATGTGCCCGTCGTCATCCATGACATTTTTCATGATGACGGGATTTTCGTTTATAATATTCATATACGTCGGGTTGCTGGATTCAACCGTTTTGAGGTCGATGATCTGCCCATCGGCAAACAGCTGGTCCGGGCGGATCAAAAAGGTGTCATATGCTTCCGGCATAAAGATGATGTCGGTCATGGAATTTGTCGCCAGCATGATGCCAAGCTGGTCGCGCGCTTGTTCATCAGGTACGGTCGTAAATTTCAGATCGATATTGAACAAATTTTCCAAATATCCAACATCTTTTTCTTCGGGGATCTTGTCACGCCGGTCTTCAAGTGTAAAACGTCCAACCGGATGCCAAACGGTGATTTCGGACTTTTCTCCAGTTGTTTCAGTTGAAGTGGGAGCGGCTGTCGTTTCGCTTGTTTTTGTTGTTTCTCCGCTTCCCTGAGTCTCAGCCGGTTCTGTTGTGGCTTTTGGCTGACAGGCCGAAAGGCTGCCGATTAGTAAAGCCAAAACCATCAGTACAATCAGGTACATTTTTTTGTTTTTCACGTGTTCACACCTCCAAAATTGCTGTACTTTTTTCCCTAATCAGATAAATTGATAAACTGATCCTTCTGAATACACAAAAAACAGGTTACCTGTTTTTATGCACCTCTTGGCGGATACTATGGTTTGGGCAAAACATTGCCAAACGGCCTGTCCTTTTAATGTAACTGATGGTAAAGTGCGCGCATCATTTCTTTTTTATAAGAACTCAGCGGTGTGATCGTTTTTCGAGACAGGGTCTGAATTTTGACATCACACAATGAAAGAAAGTACTTCATTGATTCAATTCCGGTCCCTTCTGAATATATCAACTCAATGTATTCATTAACTTTTTTCTGTAGCAGCGCCGCCTTTTTATTTTCTCCGGCATCATAGGCCTGACTTATCTGCTGAAACAACTGTGGATATACATTGCATCCGCCACCAATAACACCATGAACGCCCATAGAAAGTGAGGGCAAATAGAGCATTTCAACCCCCTGAATCACCGTCAAATGATCTCCTAGCTGTGAAATATATTGAATGTGGCGGTACATATCACGTGGGCTGCAGCTGTCTTTAATACCAATAACAGGACCCATATCTGCCAATTCTCTTAATTCCTGAACACTTAAGGGATAAGGCGTGTTTCCGGTCTGATAAATAAAGACGCGCGGCCCCAATGATAATATTTGTTTTAGAAATGCCTGAACGTCCAAAAAAGTTGCGCATTCTTTTGGGAATATCAGGCCGATTGTGTCTACACCACGCGAAAGCGCATACTCTGTCAGGTCTAGCGTTGAATCTTTCTCTCGTGTCGATGTATTCGGGATCCAATCCTTTTGCAGGTTCATGTCTATGGCCAAATCAATGATTTGCTTCCGTTCCGCTACAGATAAAACATCGTATTCACCTGTTGCACCCGTTATAAACAGGCCATCCACATCAGGATTCTGATCAAAATAGGAAAAAACAGATTCGAAACCGTGCAGGTCCAGCGACAAGTCACGTTGATAAGGGGTAATAATGGGAACAACAATCCCTTTAAATGCGTTGTTCATAATGCTGCGGCCTCCAAACTTTTTTGCCGGCATTTTTATTCATACAACAACTTCAGTATAGGCGGATCGATTTGATATGTCAAGCTGTTATATAAATGCTAACTCGTTATTTTATTATTGTAAGACTATGCATATTGTCTATTTATTATCTGTAATGATGCAATTATTATTGCATATATAACTATTTAACGAAATATCACCAGGAAATGTATGGTATTAAAATGGATTCATGGAGGCGGGGATAAGCTTCTTTTCTATCAGGCGGGGTAGTAGATCAATTCGACCGGTATGACAATTTGACGATTCACAAGCGATTTGCTTTCCATTTTTTCCAAAAGAAGTGACGCCGCTGCTTCGCCTATCGCCAGATAATCCTGGCGAATGGTTACAAAAGGAACAGCTCGTTGAAAACCGATTAAATCGTCGAATCCAGCCAATGTCAGCTGCGGTGGAAAATCTTTTTTGTTCCGTTTTCTGATACAATTCATCATCAGAATGGCCAATGAATCATTGAATGTAAAAATAGCCGTCGGACACCGGGCTTTATCGGTTTCGTTAACAAACAACTCATCCAGAATCCGGTGAACCCGTTCTTCTGTTTCAATCCGGTCAATCGACAGAATTTTGACATTTTTGTGCGGAATATCATGCTCACTGATCGCTTTCATAAAGCCGTTAAATCGATCTCTTTCAGATGACAGACCGACGATATCGTGATACACCATCGCAAATTGACGATGTCCGCGGTTACAAAGAAATTTGCCTAACTGGTATCCACCGTCAACATTGTCGCATGTGACAAAACTGCACGGGATGCTCATTGGATAGCGGTCTACATAAACAACCGGCCAATGCTCTATCATCAAACTCTCAAAAAGCCGGCTGTTATCGATGCTGCTGCCGGGATAAAGTATGAGTCCCTGCGCTTCTTTTTTCATTTCAAGAATTAAATTGCGTTCGGTTTCCGGATCTTCATGTGAATTATGAACGGTCAGAAAATAACCTGCTTCTTTCAGTTTTTGTTCAATTCCCTGAATAAGCTGAACCTCTCGTCCCTGTCCGTGCAAAGACATAATCAGGGACACAATCTTTAAGCCGTTTGTTGATGCCGTTCGTTTTTCAACATAGCTGCCGCTGCCCTGGATGCGGCGGATATAACCTTCTTCCTGAAGCTGCTTCAGTGCCCGGATAACGGTGATGCGGCTGACTTGAAACTGTTCTGCAATCTTACTCTCCGTTGGCAATTTGCTGTCTGGCTGTAGGACTCCTGAACGGATCAGACCGAGAAAGTGGTTATAGATGTCCATGTATTTAAGTTGATTTTCCTGCTGCATGTATCCTTTGCTCCTTTGCAGCCGCACCTTTGACTTAGATCCCCATCTTTTATAAAACTCCGATTGATTCCTTTATCATTTTAGCACCGATAATTGTATATATCAATACCTGTTAGATATATCAAATGATCGTCCTTTCATAGGGCTTTCTTATCTCCATTGGATCAATGCTTCATTGAGAGCAGCCTCTACGCGGCGTCTGGGCTGATGACAATAGATCAGACCATGTCCAGGCAGCATCAGATCAGAATCGACCTGAGCAAAACGCCGAAGTGAAGAAAGGTAGGATTTTTTGTCAAAATCAATCGAACCACTCCAGCCAAAATAACCGTCCAGAAGTGTTCCGATTACATCACCGCTGACCACGATACGCAGACCTTGGTACGTAAAACAGTAGGCTATACAGCCTTTTGTATGGCCAGGGAGATGCATGGCGGATACAGTCAGGTCATGAAAATTGATCACATCGTTGCCTTTGATGATGTTGTCAACTTTGCAGGGAGTAAATACTTTGTGATAAAGATAGCCGCAGCAGCGTTCATCTCCGGAAGCAATTGCCGCTGCTGTCTCAGCGTGTGCATAGAGCAACACACCTCTTGAGGCCAAAATATGAGCAGCCCCAGCGTGATCCAGGTGTGGATGCGTCAAAAAGCAAGCTTTGATCTCATTTGGATCCAGTGACCAGGCACGCATATTCGCTTCAATCTGCTCCCATGTGTCCCCGCTTCCGCAATCAAACAGCAAGAGGCCTTCCTTTGTCTTAATGCAATAGGTATTGCAGTCATCATAATTGGCATCATGGTTGGTCCACGTTAAGCCGCATAAGCTGCCGCCTATCTGGTAAAGATCTTTTAAGATTTGCATGCTTGATCCCCTTCCTGCCAGTCTAACTGGCCGGCAAAAAAACGGTCTGTGGCAATCATCGCTGCGCTGGCCATGCCGGCGTTCTCTCTTGGTTTTGACACCTGGATGCAAAGATCATGCGCGTGACGTGCAATACGTGCATTTTGAATATTTTCCTGCATGTTCTTCAGTAAAATTGTCGGTTTGTAAACAATATCTCCTGTCAAAATAACGGCTTCAAGATCCAACAGATTGGCCGCATTGACGAGAGCTTTAGAAAGATAGTCTGCTTCCGATTGAATGGCGGAAAGGCAAGCCGTATCGCCCGCTTCTGCCTGATCGACCATATCTTTCCAGGAAATCAGCGGCCTCCCCTCATCATTTGTGCTATAGTCAGCCAACAGCATAGGCATCGCCGCATAGCGTTCGAGGCAGCCCCGATTTCCGCAGGAGCACGGTAAACCATCAGGGTTAATGGAAGTATGGCCGATTTCACCAGCATAGCCTGAGCCTCGGTACAGTTCACGATTCAAAATCAGACCGGATCCGATACCTGTATCAATAATCATGACCATAAAATGATCGTATGCTTTACCCAATCCCGCATGTTTTTCATAAAGCGCGCGTGCTGAAGCGTTGTTTTCGATAAAGATTGGTACCGATACAGCGTCTTTGAGCGCGTTCAGAATGTTTCGCCCCTGAATCAGCGGAAAGTGAGGCGGATTGATCACCAGGCCCGTCGTGTGATCAACCGGGCCAGGCACACTCAAGCCAACACCTTGCAGACGGCTGTTCCATTCCGGGTATTCAGTTATACGCCTCAGTTCATTTCTGATATTTTGAATAAGATATTGATAATCATGCGGAATGGCCGCTTCTTTATTATCCAGTGTCTGACCGCGCAGATCGGTCAGGCCGACTGAATAGCCTGTTCGGGTGATATCGATGCCGACAAACAGGAAGCGCTGTTCCTCAACGGTCAGCAAACGGGTTGTCGCTCCTTTTTTCCCTGAAACAATTTTTTCCGAAAGAACAGATTCGTTGATTAAGCAATCAACGATAATGGTAACGGCTGCTCGTGTCAAGCCGGATCGCCTCGCAATTTCAGCGCGTGTCAGCGGCTCTTGCATTAATAAACTTATGATGGAAAGCCGGTTTCCCGCTTTCATAGCGGCTGCATTGCGTGCCTGAGTGGATGATTTTTTTATCATCAGCCTGTCACCTCGTCTATCATGCCAAGGACTTCCTGCCGGCTGGCTGTTCCTGTCTGACCGATTTTTTTGATGGTTACAGCAGATGCGAGATTGGCCAAAGCAGCCGCTTGTACAGCATCGGCGCCAGCTGCCAAAGCACAGGATAACATTGACATGAAAGTATCTCCAGCCCCGCAAATATCAATTGGCGGATCCACC
>JAGPFK010000117.1 GCA_018056585.1 Clostridia bacterium
CCCAGACAGGGCTCAGGGGATTGCCGAAAAAGCATATTCCGCTCTTTCTGACACTAAAGGGTGAACGATATGAATATGAAATGAACATGCTTCTGGAAGTCAAGCCCAACAATATTCCGATTGTTCAGGTTCCTATTGATACGGTTTATATCGAAGGGAACAAGTATTCACATTACCGCCCATTTATTGATTCGGTGCGTATTTATGGTTTGATCCTGCGTTATCTGACCTCTTCTTTGACGGCTGGCATCGTTGATTACGGCGTTTTCGCAATCATGCACCTTAATTTTCCTCACTTGCTGATTGAAAGCGTCATCGTTGCCAGAATATGCAGCTCTATTGTCAATTTTACGATTAACCGCAACCTTGTTTTTCGACAGAAAATGGCGGTTGTTCATGCGGCTATTCGGTATTATACGCTGGTTGTGGTCATAATGTTGGCCAGTTCAGGTTCCATATGGCTTCTTTCAACGGTGCTTGGTATGAATGCGTTTATCGCGAAGATCATAACCGATATATTGCTTGGGTTTGTCAGTTTTACCGTACAAAGAGAATTTGTTTATAACTCGTCTGGCAAGGGGAAGATTTTTAAGAACAAACGATCGGCAAAATCAGAAATAGGCACGGATTAGCCCGTCTTGGAGGATTTAAAATGAATAGCAGGGAGCGTGTCTTGGCTGCGCTCAAACGCCAGATTCCAGATCGGGTCCCTTTTGTTGATACGGTTGACACCAACATGCAAATTCGCATTATGGGCCGATCTGATTTTTCCCCCGAAGATTTGGCTGAAACGATGGGTTTTGACGCGCTGCTTTTAAATGCTTACCCCCCCTTTTTTGTTCAGCAGGTTCTGACCGGTTCAGGCAGTGAATTTATCAAAGAACCTTTGATAAAATCCAGAAAAGATCTTGATCTGGCAAGATTTCCCAAAATAGATGATAATTACCTGGAAGAAGCAAAGCGTTTTGTGGCTCGTTATCACAAAACCGGCTATGCATTGGGGCTTGTGACACGAATGGGCGCGTCCGGCGTCTTGAACAGTATGGGTCTGGAGGGTTTCTCCTACGCTTTGGCTGATGATCCCTTTGTGATTGAAACATTGTTTGATCGCTATGTTGCCTTTGCTGTCAAGCTTTTGGAAAAAACGCAAAACCTTGGTTTTGATTTTATAAAGTTTTCTGATGACATTGCCTTTAAATCGGGCCCCATGTTTTCCCCAAAGATATTCCGGGAGCTTTTTTTACCCAGGATGAGGACGGTTGCTTCCTATGTGAAGTTGCCCTTTATTTATCACAGTGATGGTAATTTGTTACCCATCTTTGATGATCTTCTGTCACTGGGCATGCAGGCCATCAACCCGATTGAGCCAGGCGCCATGGATATCGAGCAGATCAAAGAACAATATGGGGATCGAATTTGTCTGCACGGTAACATCGACTTGCACTACACCTTGACCCGCGGTACGCCTGAAGAAGTGAGGGCTGAAGTGAAGCAAAGGATATTGAAGATTGGACGAGGTGGCGGTTATATCATTGCCAGCTCCAATTCCATCACCAATTATTGTAAACTGGAAAATGTTCTGGCTATGCGGGATGCAATCCGGGAATATGGGTCCTATGATGCCCAATAACGCCTGATCCTCAATTGCATTTGACCAATTTGTTGAGACGAGAAGAGATGGAGGCGCGTTTTATGTATTTTACATTGCAGCGAATCGAACGCATTTGCAAGGATCTGAAAAAACTGATTTATCATCCTGAGCAATTAATCAGCGGACTGAGCTGGAAAGAAGGACGATACACTTCTCCGCTCGATGCTGACAAAGCCCTCTTGGATTGGCGGCCTTTTAGACCAGGAGACAGATGGGGTGCCTATGATGCACATGCCTGGTTCCGGACCGATGTTGTGATTCCAGATCAATTTGAAGACAAAAAAATTCTGCTGGATGTTTCTGTGGATCAGGAAAATTGGTTTGCTGACAGCCGACAATTTCTTTTGTTTGTGAACGGGAAAATTCATCAAGGAATGGATGTTAACCACAGAACGAGTGTTCTGCAAAAAAAAGCGAAAGCCGGCGATGTGATACGTATTGATCTTCAGGCTTATGCCGGTTTGGTCGAAAAGAAGACGGAGCTTTACCTAAAGCTTTTGGTTGAAAATGAAGATGTTAAGAAACTATACTACGACTTATTCGTACCCCTTCAGGTTGCGCGCGAACTTCCAGAAGGAGATAAACTTCGCTGTGACATTCTAGACATACTCAATCAAGCTATCAATCAGCTGGACATGCGAAAGCCCTTCAGTGAAGCTTTTCATTGCTCTGTAGCTGAGACAAATGACTTTTTGGAGCAGCGTTTTTACCAGAACTTTTGTGGCGAGAATCAAATAAAAGCTGCCTGTGTGGGGCATACACATATTGATGTTGCCTGGCTTTGGCGGCTGTGCCAAACAAGAGAAAAAACCAGCCGCAGTTTTGCAACGGTCCTGCGGCTCATGGAGGATTATCCGGAGTATGTCTTCATGTCATCTCAACCGCAGTTGTATCAGTTTTTGCAGGAAGATTATCCGGAATTATTTGAGCAGGTCAGGAGGCGCGTTGCAGAAGGACGATGGGAAGCGGAAGGTGCGATGTGGCTGGAAGCCGATTGTAACCTGACATCCGGCGAATCCCTGGTTCGTCAGATTATGCACGGAACGAGATATTTCAGGGAGCAGTTCGGCGTAGAAAATAAAGTATTGTGGCTTCCGGATGTTTTCGGCTACAGCGCAGCACTGCCTCAAATCCTCAAGCTGTCTGGCATTGACTACTTTATGACAACCAAAATTAATTGGAACCAATACAACCAAATCCCGGCCGACACTTTCTATTGGGAGGGTATCGATGGATCAAAGGTTCTGACTCACTTTATCACAACCGCGTCGGAAACCTATAATCCGACGCCTTACTTCAGTACGTATAATGGGATTCTGGCCCCGCGCCCGATCATGGGCGGCTGGAAAAGATACAAGGAAAAGCAGATTCATAATGAAATCCTCGTATCTTATGGCTATGGAGACGGAGGTGGCGGGCCAACGGAAGACATGCTTGAAACCGGACGACGTATGGCACGCGGTATCCCGGGATGCCCTCAGGTGATTATGGAAGGAGCCCTGCCGTTTTTTCAGCGGCTTGAAGAAACTGTCAAAGACAGTCCGTGGCTAAAAAAATGGATTGGTGAATTATATTTTGAATATCATCGTGGAACCTACACCTCGATGGCACGCAACAAGCGATACAATCGAAAATCAGAGCTGCTTTACCATGATGTAGAAACACTGTTTACCATGGCCGGGCTGATGTGCAAGAGCCCCTGGCCAAGTCAAACACTGGATCAAAACTGGAAAATAATTTTACTCAATCAGTTTCATGATATCCTGCCTGGTTCATCAATCGAGCCTGTCTATGAAGATTCCCGGATCCAATATGAACAGGTCTTAAAAGAAGGGCGAGAATTAGCAGATCAGGCTCTGGATGATCTGGCTCGTTCTGTCCAAACTGAGCAAGCCACAGTCGTGGTTTTTAACACAGCCGGCTATGAGCGAAGTGAGATTGTTCATCTGCCCTGGCCTGAAGACAAGCCGATTCCACAACTGACTTGTTTAAATCACGAACCGGCTCTTGCTGTCCAGCGCTGCGGAGATCATTTGATTTTCCAATCTCCGCCCATTTTACCCAAAGGCTATTGCAGTTTGCTTTTGCATGAAAAAGAAACAGATAAAACAGCGACCGCTATTTTATCGGAATTGTCTGTTCTGGAAGTGACGCCGGATCGTCTTGAAAACCGCTTTTTCAGGATCGATTTGGATGAAAAGGGCCAGTTCGTTCGTCTCTTTGATAAAATGAGCGAACGTGATGTGCTTCAAGAGGGTAAAAAGGGCAATGTCCTGCGCGTTTTTGAAGATAAGCCAATGAATCATCAAAACTGGGACATCGATATCTATTATCAACAAAAAAGCTGGGTTATTGATGAGATCAGCTCCATAGAAGTGATTGAACAGGGGCCGGTCCGGGGTGCTTTGCGCATCACGCGCGATTTTCTGGATTCACGGATGATTCAAACCATTTATCTTTATGATCAGATTGCCCGCATTGATTTTGATACGTTTATCGATTGGAAAGAAGATGAGCTTTTACTTAAGGCTGAGTTTCCGGTTGAAATCCATGCGGATACAGCAACCTATGATATTCAATTCGGAAATGTAACCCGTCCGACGCATTGGAATACCTCGTGGGATTGGGCTCGCTTCGAAGTTTGTGCGCAAAAGTGGGCCGATCTTTCTGAAGAAGGCTATGGCGTGAGCCTGCTCAATGATTGTAAATACGGCCATGATATCCGTGATGGCGTTATGCGGCTGACTTTACTCAAATGCGGCATGGATCCCAACCCACATGCCGACCGTGAGCAGCACCGCTTTGTCTACGCCTTGTATCCGCATCTGGGAAGCTGGCGTCAGGCCAATACCATGCAACAGGCATATAACCTCAATGTACCGCTGTATGCGCGTCTGATTGAAAAACGTCAGGAAGGAATCCTGCCCTCAAGCTGGTCCTTGTGTCACATCGATGCCTTCAACCATGTGATGCTCGAAACCATCAAGCAAGCTGAGGACCGCGACGGCTATATCCTGCGGTTGTTTGAGTATACCAACCGGCGCGGTCCGGTTACCCTGACCTTTGGCCTGCCAGTTCAAAAGGCTGTCCTTTGTGATCTGCTGGAACGTCCCCTTGAAACTCTTTCCTTGGATACGGATCCCCATGTTTTAGACATTGAAATGAAACCGTATGAAATAAAAACCATTCGGATTGAGTTTAAAAACCCTGAATCTGATTCTTAAAAAGCTGACATACTCCCACAAATTCATGTGTGGGAGTACGTCAATTTTTGCATCGTGATGATCCGGACAGGCCAGGGGAGGATATTCTGGAAACGCCGGGGGGATCCGTTGGCACGGCTGTTCCAACTGGCCGGTATCGAGAATCCAAAAAGCCCGGATGATTGCTACCTGCCTTCCTGAGATAATAACGATGAATCCGATGAAAAACATTGATATTTCAATAGATTAAAGCATTTTTACCCTGACATTTACTTCGTTATACAATATCACATATAACGAGGAGGGATGGTTATGAGCATCGTCTATCAAACCAATAAGCAAACGGGCATCACCTACGTCTATGAAAGCCAAGCCTACTGGGATAAAGAGAAACAGCAGTCCAGGGCCAGACGTAAGCTGATTGGCAAGCTGGATCCAGAGACAGGCGAAATCGTCCCGACCCGAAGTTACAACAAGCATGTCCCCAAGGAGAAAGGACCGGCCAAGCAGGGACCCGTCCCCATTACCAGGATACAAAGACGGTTCTACGGTGCCACCCACCTCTTTGACCAGATAGGTGTTATAACGGGAGTGCAGGAAGACCTGAAAGCCTGTTTTCAAGACACTTACAAACAGATACTGTCCGTTGCCTACTACCTGATCCTGGAAGACAGCAACCCTTTAAGCCGGTTTTCCCGCTGGCACCGACTCCATGTCCATCCCTACGGCGATGACTTGCCGTCCCAACGAAGCAGCGAACTGTTCCAGTCCATGAAAGAAGAACAGCGGATGGCGTTTTTCAAGAAACAGGGCAAACGCCGCATTGAAAAAGAATATTGGGCTTT
>JAGPFK010000118.1 GCA_018056585.1 Clostridia bacterium
CGCCCATGCCATGGATAAATGTAATCGCAAACGAAAATTTCGGATTTTTGATCTCTGAGATTGGCGCCGGATATACATGGGCTGACAACAGCCGGGAAAACAAACTCTCAGGCTGGTCGAATGATCCCATCCTCGATCCGGCTTCAGAAGCCATCTATATCAAGGATAAAATCAATCAGGGCATCACTTCCCCGGCCGCTCTGATTCCGGGCCAGCCTGGATCCTATCGGGTCCGGCACGGTTTCGGCTATTCCGTTTTTTCAAATAGTGAGATGTACCTGGATCAGGAGATGACTGTTTTCGTTCCGGAAAATGATCGGGTCAGACTGTGGTTGCTAAAGATCAGCAATCGCTCAGGGCAGGAGCGTTCTTTGAGCGTCACTTTATACGTAGAGTGGGTTCTTGGCGTCACGCGGCTTCAAACAGCCCCCTATATTCTTTCTGCGTATCACGAGGCGGACGAATTGATCTCAGCCAGGAATCTTTACAATGACGCGTACCGTGACAGACCGGCCTATGTTTTCTGCAGCGCGCCTTTGTCATCCTACACCTGCGATCGCAAATCCTTCTTAGGCATAGGGGATTCAATCCGATATCCAACGGGTCTGACAAATGAAAAGCTCTCAGGGGAAACAGGTGTTGGACTCGACCCCTGTGCTGTGATTCAAACAGATCTGATTCTGAAGCCCGGTGAAGAAAAAGAGATTGTTTTTGGTCTCGGTCAAGCCGCTTCCATAGAAGAAGCATCAAGCGTTGCGAATCGCTATCGGTCACCCTCTTCAGCGTATGCCGCTTTGAACAGAAAGAAGCAGGAATGGCTGGATCTACTTTTAAAGATCAGCATCAAAACGCCTGATCGAGCGATGGATCTGTTAGTCAACGGCTGGCTTCTGTATCAGGTCATGTCCTGTCGGTTGCTGGCCAGAACAGCTTTTTACCAGTGCGGCGGCGCGTATGGTTTTCGAGATCAGTTGCAGGATGTGATGGCCCTGTTACCCATCGATCCTCAAAGAACGAAAAAACAAATTCTTACCTGCTGCGAACATCAGTTTGTTGAGGGAGATGTGATGCATTGGTGGCATCCGGACAGCAACTTAGGGGTTCGGACACGCATCAGCGACGATCTTTTATGGCTGCCTTTCGTAACAGCAGCCTATGTAACACAAACCGGCGATGCGGAGATTCTTGACATAGAAGCACCTTTCTGCAAAGGCCATGCGCTTGCAGAAGACCAGGCAGAAATGCTGTTAATCCCCCAGATTGGGCCTGAAACAGGAACCGTTTACCAGCATTGCCAAAGAGCCATGGATAAAGCTTATCGCCTCGGCGTGCACGGGCTGCCTCTCATTGGCAGCGGAGACTGGAATGATGGCATGAACCGGGTCGGCATAAAGGGACGTGGGGAAAGTGTCTGGCTTGGATGGTTCCTTTACAGTGTCATGCAAAAGTTTTTGCCCTTAACAGAGATTAAGAATGATAGCCTGACGCGGCAGCAGCTTATGGACCGTTCAGAACAGCTGCTGAATAACATTGAAAACCATGGCTGGGATGGTCAGTGGTATCTGAGAGCTTATTTTGATGATGGAACGCCTCTGGGTACACAGGCAGCCGATGAATGCCGCATTGATTCCATCAGTCAGTCCTGGTCCGTTCTTTCAGGTGGCGCCGGTAAAATCCGTGGGTTAACTGCTTTGGATTCAGCCCGTCGCTATTTGGTCCAGGCGGGAGACGGTTTATCTTTACTGCTCACGCCTCCATTCGATAAAACGCCAAACGACCCGGGCTACATCAAAGGTTATTATCCTGGCCAGCGTGAAAATGGCGGCCAATATACGCACGCGGCCATCTGGTTGGCTATGGCTTTTGCAAAAATCGGCAACAGCTATGAAGCCAGTCAGCTGCTCAGGATGGCTAATCCCATCCAGGCCACCGAGTCCTTCTCATCAGCGACCAAATATGAAAAAGAACCTTATGTGATGTCCGCCGATGTTGCCATGGGGAGCTTTTATACCGGAAAGGCAGGCTGGAGCTGGTATACAGGATCGGCAGGCTGGATGTATCAGGCCATTTTAAGTTCCTTTCTCGGCATCCATAAAAAAGACAACCGGATTTTCATCTCACCCGTTGTCCCGGATCATTTCCGCCGTTTTGTTGTCGAGTACCGCTGTGGCCGCTCTCTGTACGAAATAACCGTTCTGAATGATCCATCACTCGGCAAAGACTACCAGCTCACCCTGGACGGAGAGGCGCTTTCGGGCAACAGCTTCGAGCTGGTCGATGACAAGGCTGTTCATACGGTTCTTTATCAGTTCAGCTAATCCCGGCTTGACAAAGTTAAAAAGTTCCTTATAATGGTCATAGTGTATATACTCATTATACACACTATGACCATTTTTTATGTTGAAAGGTTGGGGCCAAACTGGATCTCATCATCCAAAACCAATCAGACAAACCGATCTATCGACAGATAGCTGATCAGATCAGAGACGCGATTATGAGAGGCGAGTTGCAGGAAGGTGACTTGCTTCCTTCTATCCGTTCTTTGGCTAAAGATTTGCGCATCAGCGTTATCACAACGCGTCGCGCATACGAAGAACTTGAACGAGAAGGGTTCATCACCAGTTCTGTTGGAAGAGGTTCTTATGTTGCGCGAAAGAATGTTGAGATGCTCCGTGAAATCCAGTTGCGTGAAATAGAATCGTTACTCACTCGGGTTTTAGATCTGGCTTCAGCGTGTGATCTGGATCTGTCAGATCTGACCCAAATGTTGCAGTTGCTTTCGGAAGGAGACCCTGGTCATGAACAACAAACAACAAAATTTGATTAATTTCCCAATCATCCCGGATCCGGTCGTTCAGATGGAGAATGTGGTGAAACGCTATCGTGATTTTGAATTGGATCGGGTTGGATTTGACTTAGCCAGGGGCTGCATCACAGGGTTGTTGGGACAAAACGGCGCAGGCAAAACAACAATCATTCGTTTGCTGCTTGGCTTGATCCATCAAGACGAGGGCCATATCAGATTATTCGGGCAAGAGCTTTTGCCTGACACCGCACCGTTACTGAGGCGAAAAATCGGCGTTGTACTGGATGAGGGCTATTTCTATGATTTTTTAACTCTGAACCAGATGAAGCAAATATATGCGTTCTTTTTTCAGGACTGGGATGAGGCGTCTTTTCAAAAATACAGCGACCGTTTCCAATTGTCATTGGGTAAGAAAATCAGCGAATTGTCACGAGGCATGCGCACAAAATTTGCAATTTCTTTAGCCCTCTCTCATCAAGCTGATTTACTGATCATGGATGAACCGACACACGGCCTTGATCCATTGGTCCGTGAAGAATTGCTTCTCATTCTTTATGAACTGCTGCAGGATGAAAATAAATCCATTCTATTCTCATCTCATATTACTTCCGACCTGGAAAAAGTTGCCGATTACATTCTGCTGATTCATGATGGCCGTCTTCTTTTATATCAGGAAAAAGACCAGCTTCTCGAAACCCATTGTCTGGTCCGTGGACCGGCCAGATTGCTTGATGAAAAAGCAAATCGGCTGTTTGTCAAGACACGCTGCGGGCCTTATGGATTTGAAGGACTTTCTTCGGATCGCGCGGCTGTGGCTCGCTATTTCGGTCATACAGTTGAAATAGAAAAAGCAAACCTGGAACAGATTATGCTCTATTATGTCAGGAGTGATTCAGATGGCGCAAATTGAAGTCAGACAGAAAGAAAACGAATTTACCTTGTCTCATAAACGGATCCTTTTGGGCTTGGTTCAAAAAGATCTGCTGGTTAGCCGCAAATATTTATTGTACGCCTGTTTATATGGGCTTCTGATGTCATTTCTGTTCAGGGATGCCCTGACATCGATGGCTGCGACAACAACGGCCATGGTTTATATTGTCTTTATGACCTTATTGGCTTATGAAGATAAATACAAGGCTGATATTCTCTTTAACACCTTGCCGATTGACAGAAATCATATTATTTTAGGGAAATACCTGATCGGCCTGATCTGTTTCCTGATCTCTATTCCGATTAGCTTATGCAGCCGATTCATCGCGGATGCGGTTTTTGCACGACACCAGGGTGAACCCTTTATACCGGCCCTGCCCTCTTTGCTCTTGCCGGCAACAGCCATTTGCTTTTTAATCAGCCAGCTTCATGTTTCTATCAGTTTACCGGTTTATTACCGATTTGGTTATGCCAAAAGCCGCATTGCTTCCTTGCTGTTTTTTCTCCTGTTCTTTCTTGGTCTACAGATTTTATTCACCATTCCTGTCGGTCTCGCTATTCTGGCTTATCTGGAACGCCAAAAAGTCAACCAGCTCAGCCTGGTGCTTTATGCGCTTGGGCTGGTGATTGACTTTATTGGCTATCTGATAACCAGGCAAATTTATCGGAAGCTTGACCTCTAGTGCAAGGTTCGTTTTTTGCTCAACCCGTAAAGAACGCGCAACACAATAAAGATTGAAAGCAACAGCAAATAGAGAAATAAAGACGGTGTATCTGACCTGTTTTCACCTGTTGCCACTTCTTCTTTTTCATCAGAGGGCCACGAGGGATCATCGACCATCGATGACTTAAAACAGTCCGTTTTTGTTTTTTCAGTTAACTCCTTCCATTCAGACTGAACGGAAGACGCAGGAGGCAGCGGAATCATGGTTGGAGTGGATTCAAGCCCTTCCGTTTGCTCAGTCAGATTGGAAGGAGTGAGTTCTGGTTCTGGCTGAGTCGGGGTCGTTTCTGGAGTTGTCTGTGTCGGCTGAGTCGGGGTCGTTTCTGGAGTTGTCTGTGGTGGTTGAGTCAGGGTTGGTTCTGGAGTTGGATCAGGTATTGAAGGTAAAGCGTAATCCTCCTGTGTGATCATGCTCCAACTTTCACCTTTCTCTAAGGTTGCAAGGCTCCAGCCAACAAAACAAGCGACATCTGAAGCTGATGAATCAATCGAATTAGAAAGAGAACGGGTAGAAACCTGATCAAAGGCCGTCAGCCAATCACCGGCATACCAGTGATCCCATGGATCATCTGCAAAAAACAGGGTTTGCTGGGGACGAAGGGTATCCAGGCTGACAACGAAAACATGATTTGATTCAACCGTTAAAGATTCCACGGCCATTTCGCCCAAATAAAAGCAAATATCTCCCCCGTGGAGCAATGTTAAATCATAAAGTGGCTCCTCACCGGTGTATGTAACGATAAATTCTTTTTCAACGACAGTCGAACCGGATTGATAACGGATGATTTGTTCAAGACTTAACCCGGGAACACATAGATCATGCCAACACGTTCTGATCTCTTCATTTTGTTCAATCGTTTGATGCCCATCTTTTAAAATATAAATTTGTCGGGCATTAAAATCAAGATCTTGCCATGCGTCGCTTATAAATAAAATAACTTCATTTTCCAACGTAGCGAAGAATAGGGTTCCCCATGTGTATTGATCAAAATAACATGGCACATATGAATCTGTGTCTGAACCTTTTGTTTCATCATAGGCAAAAACGCCCATGTTTCCATTACTAATAACATCGATCCGAATCGGATCATTCTGAATACGGCCGCCTAAAGATAGTTTGTCTGGTTTTTCTGTTTGTGCCAAGAGGCTGTCGGAAAAGATCTGCAAAATAAGCAAGCTTAATAATACGGATATAGCT
>JAGPFK010000119.1 GCA_018056585.1 Clostridia bacterium
CCTTGATCCCACCAGCCGCGCGGATATGATTATCTTTGATCAAAATACCATCGGACAGATTGAAGCGATGATTGGTGCCGCCACCGGTCCGAACAGCATACTTCTCTATGCTGCGGAGACCCGGCGTTGTTTTTCTTGTATCCGAAATATGGGCTTTCGTCCCTTCAACAGCCTGCACAGCCAGGCGTGTCTGCGTGGCAATCCCAGACAGATGACGTAAGAAATTAAGGCTGACTCGCTCGCCCATAAGGATACCCTGAGAAGGCCCCTCAATCACAGCCAAAACTTCGTTTGCTTCAACCCATGCACCCTCCTGAACCCGGCTTTTGATTCTGATGCGCGGATCCAGCAATGCGAAGGTCCTTGAACAGATCGAAAGGCCGCAGATTACACCTGCTTCTTTAGCTAAAAAGACGCCTGACGCGTCAGCATCCGGCGGAACAGTAGAAAGCGTTGTCACATCACCTGATCCGATATCCTCATTTAGGGCAACGAGAATCAGCTCATCCCATTTTCTGTCCCATATCGTTTCCATGACGGTCCTCTTTTCACTTCATATATTCAAGATGTCTTTAAGCATACCTCAATTTCAACAGACGCTCAAGAGAATCCGATGGAACTTGCCGAAAGACAATCATTTTCATAAAATAGATAAATAAACTCTTTTTGAAGTGACCTTTTATCAAAACAAAGGAGAGCGATGATGACTCAAAGAGAAGAAAAAGTCTTCGAACCCACGAGTGAAGATTGCATCAGAACCTATTTTAACCGTCTCGGTCTTCCTGTGCCTTCTGATCCGCCTGTTTGCAGCCGAGCCCTTTTAGACAAGCTGCAATACGCTCATGTCACACAGATTCCTTATGAAAATCTGGATATTCTGGATGGTATTGATTTACCCATGACTTTTGAAGGGCAGTTCAGAAAAATGATCATACGCCAGAGAGGCGGCTATTGTTTTGAATTAAACGGCGTTTTTGCAGGCCTCCTCAAAGCACTGGGCTATCGTATCACGACCTATATGAGCCGCTATCTGCGCGGGGAAAAGACCATCCCCATGCGTCGGCACCGTGTGATCCGCGCCGAATGTGATGACGGTGTTTTTATTTGCGATGTCGGCGTCGGTCAGAAAGCGCCCCGTTTCCCATTGGCTCTGATTCCCGACCTTGTTCAGGAGCAATGGGGGGAAACTTACAAAATAACACGCGAGCCGTTCTTTGGGTGGGTGATCTACGATTTGCACGAAAACCAGTGGCGCCGTTTTTATAGTTTCACAGAGGAAGAACAACTGGATATTGATTTTGTCATGCCAAGTTTTTACTGTGAAAAATCGCCTGACTCTGTTTTTAACAAAGGCCTGATGCTTTCCATCAAAACAAAAGAGGGACGGAAAACCATAGACAACAACCTGTTTCGTATTTTTACACCAAGCGGCGTCAATGAAAAGGTCATCACATCACCTGAGCAACTGGCTGACTTGTTCAAACATTTTAACCTTGAACGTCCGACAATCGATCAGGCGCGTTCCTGGCTGTCGTTCGGGCAATCCGTCCGGTAATGGGCCCCGACACTGACGGTGCGCTGTAAGGCGTCCTCAGCCACCAGGCCGGCTATAAGGGCGGCGTTTTCAGCTTCAACCGATTTGGGGCCGGTCAGGATTTGGCCATCAAGCTGCTCGGAAAAACAATGAAAGCACTGTTTTGCTGTCTCAAGATCCGGCCCGTTGCGCAAAATGCCGCAGTTTTGTGTCATTTGTCTTCTGATTTCACCAAGGATTTCTTCCAGATCCAACTCAGATTGTGACGAACTGTTTTTTCGGTCTGGCAGTTTCAGCGTGTTTGAACGTGCTGAAAAACCACCTGAATTAATCTGCAAGGCGCATCGATAGGCAAAAACAAGGCATTCCAGCAAAGAATTACTGGCAAGCCGATTGGCGCCATGAACACCGGTACAGGCCGTTTCGCCGCAAGCGTAGAGTCCATCTACTTTTGTTTTCCCATTGTAATCTGTTGTGATGCCTCCCATGAAATAATGCTGAACCGGAACAACGGGAATCCAGTCCCGTGCAATATCAATGCCTCGCTGCATACAGGTTTCATAGATGGTGGGAAAACGGTGTTTCAGAAAAGAACGAGGTTGCATGGTGATATCCAGATACACGCATGGGATATTGTGTTTTTTCATTTCACGAATGATGGCCCGCGTCACGATGTCACGGGGTGCCAAGTCAGCCATTGGGTGCTGCCCCTGCATAAACGGCTCCCAGTTTCGGTTACGCAAAATGCCGCCTTCGCCCCGCACGGCTTCGGAAATTAAAAAATAGCGCCCATTTTCATCCGGATAAGCCAGGGCTGTCGGATGAAACTGAACAAAGGCCATGTGGCGCACATCAGCACCGGCACGAACGGCTGCGGCTATGCCATCGCCCGTCAGTCCCGCCGCGCTCGTGCTGTTGCGGTATAACCGCCCAATACCGCCGCTTGCCAAAATAATCTTACGCGTCCTGATCCGCAGAACAGAGGCTTGCGCATCGATGAGAGTCAACCCACAGACACCGTGTTCATCTGTCAGAAGATCAACCAGACAAAGTTTATCTAAAATGCGAAGATTATCCCTGCAACACACAGCCCGGTATAAACCACTGGTCAGATGATAGCCTGTGGCATCGCCTCCCGCATGCAGGATACGCCGCGCGCTGTGTCCGCCTTCACGTGTCAGTAAAAAATGATCATTTTCTTTATCGAAGGAGATGCCCAAACGCAGCAATCGTTCGATATTCTCAGCGGCCTCGCTGGTCAGGATACGAACCGCTGTTTCATCGCACAAGCCAGCGCCCGCAGCCAAAGTATCCTGAACATGCAGCTCAACACTGTCATTTTCAGTTGTCTCTTTCAATACGGCGGCGATACCGCCTTGCGCATCCATAGAATTACTTTGATCCGGACCCAATTTATTGATGATAAGGCAGCGCAAATGCGGATCCAGATTGAGTGCGGCATAAAGGCCGGCTGCTCCGGAACCAATGATGACCACATCTGCTTCAAGCTGACCGGCATCCGGCAAACAATTGTCCGTTAAAATTCTTTTCATAAAGCCAGCATCCGATCAAGGCAACCCAAAGCCTGGGACGCCAGCTTAGAATCCAGAATAATTTCTGGCTGAAGAGTCTTTAAAGATTGCTCAACCGCTTCTTTTGTGGTCCGCTTCATATCCTGACAAACAAAGTCCTCTTTTAACGGGTAAAAATGTTTGTTTGGGTTTTCAGACACCAAAGGATGCAAGATGCCGAGCTCCGTTCCGATGATAAAGGCTTCATTGGAAGAAGCTGCCGCATAGTCCAGGATTTGCCGTGTACTGCCAACAAAATCAGCAAGATCAATAACCTCCGGACGGCATTCCGGGTGAACCAAAAGCAGAGCGTCAGAATGGAGCTGCCTTGCCTTTTTCACATCATCCACTGTGATCTGGTCATGGACGGGGCATTGTCCCTGATAAAGAAAAAACCGTTTTTCAGGGAAAAAGCGGGATACATAACGTCCCAGATTTCGATCAGGCAGAAAAATAATTTCTTCCTCTTTCAAAGAGGCAATCACTTTCTTTACATTAGATGAAGTACAACAAATATCGCAGACAGCTTTGACCTCTGCTGTTGTATTGACATAACAAACAACAACAGCTTGGGGATGTGCCTTGCGCAGCGAAAGGACATCCTCGGCTGAAACCTGATCAGCCATCGGGCATCCGGCCGAAATTTCCGGAAGCAGGACCCTTTTGTCAGGGCTTAAAATCTTGGCTGTCTCAGCCATAAAACGAACACCACAAAAAACAATGACAGCGGCATCAGTCGCAGCTGCTTTACGGCTTAAGTCAAGTGAATCGCCCACAAAATCCGCTATATCCTGAACGTTCGGATTCTGATAATAATGCGCCAGGATAACCGCTTTCCGTTCCTTTTTTAACTCATAAATAGAATCTGAAATATGCTTCATATGATTTTGCTTTCGTCCGGCTTCTTATTGTAAACCCGTTCGCTTCAGCGATGCTCAGCCCCTTTTTAACTTTACGACTCATTATAAGAGTGAGTGATCTGAAAAGCAAGAATAAAAGCAAGATCTATAAGGCGATCTTTTCTTAAGCCTTTTGATTGGACACCTGAAAATATGTATTATATTTCTCATAGCCTATTTCATACAGCGGGACGAATCTGAAATTGACGGGCTGATTAATGGTCCTATAGTAAGGCAGCCAATTGATCCATTCCCGTTCATTATCCGGAATGATAAATGATGTGGGATCATTTATATCGCCCAATATTGTTCTTTGCTCATTGTCAATTGCGGCCAGTGCGACAGGCCCATCAATAAATGCCACCGTATCTTTTCTGTCAGGAAGGGGCCAGCATGAAATCTTTTTGGGTAATATTAATTGTATGATGTCATCTGAAAAGATACCTTCAATTGTGATATATCCATCCCCCACGTTATAATTTACTTTTTTATTGTTCATAAAAAGGCTGGCATTTCCATCTATCCACCAGGGATTCCTGAATTTCAATTGAATCAGTTTGCCATTCGAGTCAATAATAAATTTAACTGCCCAGCAATTTGGCCGCTCCGACGTATGAATATCTGTTTCGCATATCTTAATCAGACTTCCTGCTTGTGGATCCTTTTCCTGAATGACGCGCACCGCTGCTCCTTCAACCTCTATTTCAAGTTTGGAGGGAATATATTGCGCTATATAAATTG
This sequence comes from Clostridia bacterium, assembly GCA_018056585.1. Taxonomy (GTDB): domain Bacteria; phylum Bacillota; class Clostridia; order Saccharofermentanales; family UBA5734; genus JAAYBY01. The sequence continues at coordinate 4,746 of JAGPFK010000119.1, forward strand.
TATGATCAGCGACATAGTAGATGGATTCATGAAAATTAGAATTTGCCTGAACCAACGTACCGTGGCAACACCAGAAATGATTCGTTTCAGATCCCCATTTCTTTTGACCACCTGCTTCCAGAGGAAGATAATAGGTAATCAGGCCTTTTTGCGGCGGCAAGTCTTCGTTCATCAAAAAATCTCTGTTTTCTTCCCAATATCCTTGTGCGAATATCCCATTGTAGAGATTTTGTTCCCAATAATCAGCGTATTTTTTATCACCGGTCCAGCGATACAAATATTGGCTTAATCGCATCATATTATAAACGACACAATGTTCTTGGTTTCGGCTGCCAAGCCTGGCTGATTGCTTTTTTATAGGGGTCCAGATCTCACCACTGGTTTGACCTCCGGTAACAAATGATCCCCTTTCTTCAACAGCGAGTTCCCAGTAATTTTCAGCAATTTGACGATATCTTTCTTCACCGGTAACTTCATATGCGCGTGCTGCGCCATGAATTTCCGGAATCGTTATGTTTGCGTGAACATTTGTCAGAACATCCATATGATTTAATATTGGCTCAAAAAGCCTGGGGCGTTCATATCTGATCATGAGCTCCAGATGCTTAGGTTCTTTTGTTATTGAATACAAATCAGCCCAGAGTTCCATCATCCCCCCGGTTTCTTCCAAGTCCATCATGTCACTCATCGTTTCGCGATCAATATCTCTTGCAAAGTCGTAAAACCAGTCCGCACAATTCCTTACGATATTCAGGGCTACTTCATTCCCTGCATATAGATACATGTCCAATAACCCCATCATGACTTTATGGCAAACATATTGCGGAGCCCATACTCTTTTACCATTTTTTAACCAAGATAAGTACTTCTCAGGGATTGGGAAAGCCCATCTTCCT
>JAGPFK010000120.1 GCA_018056585.1 Clostridia bacterium
GCCTTTATACCGCAGTCCCGGACACGCTGCATTTCTTCACGGATCGTCGTTTCACTCTCACCATGAACCCAGAAAAAAGGCATCAGGTGGTTGTCGTATTGATCCAGTAAAACTTTTGTGATCATGTGATATGGCTCCTTTTTATTGATTTTCAAGAAAATAGCCGCAGAAAACATAGCGACCGCCGCCGACCTCGATCGAACGATTTTCACCATTCAGGCAAGTGGCGTTGCAGGTAATAAAATCGTAGTGTTCGAGCGGCAGAACCAGACGGGCTTTCGTATTGTCCGGCACCGTCACCGAAAGGATATGTTCATATGGCAGCTGTTCAAAACGAATCTCAATGCGCCCTGTTATGGCTTCATAAACGCCCGCTGCCCAGGTCAGTTCAGGCGGCAAAAGCGGCGCAATCAAAAAATCCTGATACCCATTTTCTGAAGAAAGTCCTAAAAGACCGCTGTAGAACCATTCCACAACCTGCCCCATCATATCATGGTTCCGGCTGCGTCCCTGATCGGCCCAGTATTCGGGTAAGGTTGTTTCTCCAAGCCTTACAAAACGAGCATAACTTGGATGATTTTCACTCATGATCATTTTATGGATCAGGTCAGGCCGCCCCAAACGATGCAGCATATGAAAGATAAAGCGAAGGCCAATTTCTCCACAATTTAAAACACCTGTTTCAGACGCAAGAATCAAACTGCGCCCAACGCTGTCTTTTTTATCTTCCGGTACCATGCCAAAATAGAGGGGAATAGCCTGATTAGCCTGGCGGATAACCAGCTGATCCGGCTGGTCAAAAGCACGGTAGCACCACTCTTTGGTACAAGGATTTAAAACCAGCAAGTGCTCATTATAATTTTCACAAACAGCCTTTGCTTTCTCAAGATAGCGCTGCGCATCCTCCGTATGACCTAATATCCCGGCGATTTGTCCCAGAACAACCAGGTCATAATAAAAGAACGCCGTTTCTATATTTTCTCTAGATTTGTTGAATTCATCGCCAATTCCCCAGTCTCCAAGGCCATGGCAGAGGAAGCGTTCGGTTCCGCTTTTATTATAAATTTTCGAATAATCATGATATTTCTGCTCCAAATAAGCCACATAACGTTGAGCAGCTGGATAATTTTCTGCCAGAACCCGCTTATTCTGATAAAACCGATACTGCTGCCAAGGCCCCAGCAAAACAGTGCTGCCCCATGGCACAATGTCCCAATAGCTGCCTTGTCCCCAATCTCGGTCAAACTTTGCATATCTTGGCGCAATGGAGGGGACAAGACCAGGCCCATAAACATGCGGAAAAACACCAACATCGACATCCTGCTCCGAATCCCCGTACTGCGCATCACGAATATCTGCTGCGATTTTACTCCACAAGGCGTCCACATCCTTGCAGTACATAATGGACGGTGCCATCTGCTGGGACGCTTCCAGCCATCCCAGTTTCTCAACGGTCGGGCAATCTGTGTGTACATGGTTGAGGTTGCTTTCGATCGCTTTTTTCACCAGTTGATAGATCTGATTATAGCGCTGTTCTGAACAACAAAACCAGCCGACATCACGCGCCTGCGAAGTGACAAAGTGTCCGCGGACAAAAAGCAGTTGCGGCTTTTTCTTATCATCCGGCCTTGTTCTGACACCTTCGACCTGAACATAGCGTCCGGCCGCATAAGAAAAAGAAGGGCGGAATCGCTCGCCATCCGGACATCCGGACAGTGTGTAAACGGAAAAAGTCGGCACAATGGGACGCACTTTGCCTCGATCTTCCGGATCTCTTTTTTCGGCGGCTCTGACCACAATTTTTTCTCCTTTGGCCCCACGCACAAATACTTCAAAAAGGCCAGCCATATTTTGACCTAAATCAAAAACCAAAACACCTTCTTCCGGCTCGTCAATCAACACGCCTTCATAGACATTCTTAATACCGACCGGCGGATGCTGCTGAGCCATGAGGACACCTCGTGGCTTTTCAGAATCACAAAGAATCCTTGCATGGCGCGCAACGCCCTCTTTTTCTGCAAGGACTGGATCCGGTCCAACTCGAGAGCTTCGATCGATATCTTCTGATCCATAAACATTGGCCAACGTCGTCTGGCTTGGCCAGGTCAGGAAGTCTTCACCGCTCTCCAGGCAAAATGTCTTTGTTCCGCGCGCAGTGAGGCGGAGCCAAAGCGGCAGGACCGGCCCGAAAGGCTGGTAATGCATGGCTTTTGTGTAGAAATGGCGATCGTCTCCGGTATCGCCTAAATACCAGCCGTTGGCCACCTCAACCGTCAATTCATTAAGACCTGTCCGAAGCAAGGGAGTGATATCAAAGGTCACATATAATACACGTTTGTTGTAGTCAGTCCAGCCCGGGTCCAGCTCATTTTTCCCGATGCGGTGACCATTCAGCCAGGCCACAAACTGGCCCAGCCCGCAAATCGACAGAAAGGCCGCCTTCGGTTTTTCACCGAGCATAAAGCGTCGGGATGCATAATAGGGCTTCTGACCGTTTGGGCCCGTGATCCAGACCGGTGATAAGCGATCCTGCGGCAAAATGCCGGTCACAAAAGCATTCCAGTCGCTCCAGCTGGGCGTATCGTTTTGATCAAAACTGCAGACACGCCAGGCATAGCGGGTGTGACTCTGAAGGCCGAGACCCTTAACCTCAATGTTGTTCTGCTTTTCAGAAATCACTTTCCCACTGTCATAAATACAGTCCTGCTTTTTGGGATCACAGCAGATGACCAGGCGGTATGCGGTCTGATAAGAACCATCCTGTTCTCCGTATTCCCAGGCAAAAACAGGATCCTGTTCAACACCTGACGGATCATAATAATTTATCATGCGAATGTTTTGCGGTTTCATATCTATTCATTCCTTTCGTTTCGCTCAAGACACAAAACGGCATTTTAGTTTTAGCTGAGCGTCATACCGTTTGCTGGTCTGGCAGACTGCAAAGCGAGGAGTGGTTGGCGCATTATCTCCCGGAAATCAAATAAGTGCGGCGTCGGCATCCACAAAATGTGTGTCGCCACAACCTTGCTGAAACCGTCTCGAAAATTCTCAAAACCTATCAGACCAAGCGTTTCTCCACCTTTACCCGGCACCTGCAAAATGATGCCTGCCCGTCTCCAAACATGTCGCAATCCGGATCGCCGACCGGTTCAAATGCGATTTAGTTAATGGCCGCTTTATACCTGAGAGGTCAGATGCAATTGCAAGTTAAAGCGCAACGCCTGTATCCGATCTGCCGGTAACCTGATTGTGTTTATTTTACGCTTCATGTTCAGATTTTTCTTCCACGGACAGGATTTTTATCCAGGGAAACGGCTTGTTTGGTGCGCGGTCGTATCGTGATAGATAAAATATCGTTCACGCTCTTCGAACTCGTAGTAAGGCTTGAAATAGATAAAATCACAGCCATCGACCGTATAATGAAGCGAATGGCCGGGAACAGGATGCATCCGCTCCGTTAACTTTCGAACATCCATCACATCGTTCGGCGTCTGCGGACCAATATAGCTGGCAGCCAATACAACCGGTCCGCAAACAAAAGCATTGGGGCCGTTTTTTTCGTGATCCAGCGCATGCATCTGAAGAGACTTTGGTAAAACAGCCGAAATAACATCGCCGTTTTGCCAAAAGCGTGAGAGAGAAACCCAGTTTTTATCCACCTTTGTTTCCTGAATCGGTTTTTCATTAATATAAAGGCGGATTGGACCAGAAAGCCAGCCAGGCTTTCGCAGATGCAAGGTCAGCGGGAATGCACCGTCTGCTTCAATTTTTAGCTGCGTTTCGTCAGATAGCGGGAAATCGGTTTCCTGCCTGAGTGAGATGATGCTCCCTTCCCGTTCAAAGGTTACGAGCGATGGTGTATATTGAGACACATACACATCTTGCCCGTCATGATAGTAGATCTGACGTGCCAGGTCTACCGCCAAAAGCGGACGCGTGCCCGTGCAACAGGTCCAGTTGTCTTTTCGGTTCCTTTTACAAGCCCCGTACATGTTGTAATCCGAGTAGTACAGTACTTTCCCTTCAGGTGTCATCGGCGGGGTTGCGATAACGGCATTGTAAATCAGCGACTCGACCCAGTCGCCGAATACGGCATCTTTTGTAAATTCGGTCAGATAACGGCACAGCCGAAACGCAGCATAACTGCCGCATTGTGTTTCGAAGCTGTCATGGCCGGTCCGCAGTGCGTTGATGATACGATCCTTTGGCATGAGATGCTCAAACTCCGGACCGTATCCGCCGGTTACCATGACCTGTGTTTCCTGCATAAATTGATAAAAGGAAAGCAGTGCTTTCAGATCATAAGGGTCTTTGTGATATTGATAAGCCATTGCGCAGCTGTTCATTGAATTGACATGGCTATAAGCATGGCAGAAATCAGAATAAAGACCTGCTTTCGGTTTTGCTGAAAATGGGTCTTTATGGTCAGCAAACAGATCCCAAAACATCCGATACTGCCAAAAATCCGCCACTTTTGCCGCTCTTTTCATGTCAAACAGCTGTGCTGCATCATAGAATGATTCTGGCAACGTATACCATTCTGTTCCGTTGTCTCCAAAAAGTCTAGAGCGATCGAGATTTGCTTCTGCAAAAGAAACCAGCCGGTCGACCTGATCTGCTGTTGAGTAATGAGCATAGATTTGCAAATCAAGCAAAGCGCGAACCAGTTTTTCCAGCGCATAAAAGGATCGATTGCCAAGGAGCGATCTGGAACTGCCTTGCAGTCGATCATAGCAGATCCAAAACTGCTCTGTAAGTTCGATGGCCTTATCCCGATCGGATTTTTGCCCGCTTAGAGCATAAAGACGGCAATAAAAAGAGATCCATTGGCCCAATGTACCCATGCCGTGGGATTTAGGATACCAACCCGTCAGGCGGCAACCAGGCGCTTTAAGCCCAGCCTCTTCCCTCATGTATTTCAGGATATCATCATTATGGATAGCCCGATAAAACGAAGCCGTTTCATTTAAGACATCACTCAGTGGCCCGGGCAGCAACAAAACCTGTTTTTCATCAAAGGCCTGCATTTGCATTCCTCCCGTCTGCCTTTTCTCGACGGTGCATAGCTCGATTGTACGCAAAAGAACAGCCGGCAGCCTGTTTTAAGTAACCTCCTGAAGGTCCGCATCCAGTGCTTTTATCGTTTCTTCCGGCACGCGAACAAAAGGCGAGCGCAAAATCTCAATCAGGCGTGTGCTTTCTTCCGCGAAGGGGATGGGTTCCAAAATCATGGGGAAATGCCGGATCACAGTTTCTCTGGCCTTCGGGTGTTCCATCAATTCGGAAACAAGGCATTGAACAGAGTAAATTTTTCGATAGGGCTTCGTTAACGGATAAAAGAATCGATATGAACCGGCTTTCAGTTCTGTTTTGACATCGGTTCCGTCCTGCTGCATCGATAATTTGCTTTTTGACTTTATTTCGATCTGGCCGGCAAAAGCGTCGGGCAGAATCAAAAGCGCCTCTGATCCGATCGGAACAGATACAGTCAACTCCAGCTGATTATCTGATAATCTCCATTCGACGCGGTAAAGGCCAAACGGTGTTTTAACCTGTCCTTTGACTCTGCTGAAACGATAATCCGGGCCAGGCTTAATCAAAGTCCGCGCAAAACCGGTC
>JAGPFK010000121.1 GCA_018056585.1 Clostridia bacterium
CTAGTGGATTATGTGAGGCAAGCAGGATGGTTACCCCTTTATGATGAAGATCCAAAAATAAATTGCGAATATCTTCTACTCCCCGATTATCAAGCCCATTGAGAGGTTCATCCAGCACAAGCAATTTTGGATTCTCCATGATGGCCTGTGCGATACCCAGCCGCTGCCGCATGCCAACGGAGTATTTACCAACGACTTTTTTGGAATATGGATCCAGTCCGACTTTTAACATAACCTGCTCAATCCGTTTGCGACATGTCTTTGCACGTAAACCCATCAGCCATTTCAGATTGTTATAGCCGCTTTCAGTCGGTATAAAGCCAGGCGTTTCAATGATCATACCCGTATCAGGAGCAAAAGCGGTTTCACGTCCAATTATCTTTCCAAAAACCGAAACGGATCCTTGGGTTGGCTGTAAAAAACCAAGGATGCATTTCATTAAAACTGTTTTACCTGACCCATTGCGGCCGACAATGCCATGGATCTGACCAGCAGCAAAATTAGCGTTAATATGATGTAAGACGGTATCCTTACCAAATGATTTGGATAAATCCTTTATTTCTATCGCAAAACAGGATTTTTCCGGATTAAACATCCCAATAACCTCCTGAAAAATTAAAAGTTGTTTTTGACACAAAGGCAAATGAAGCGGCGACCAGGCTCAAATTAGCAATGCCAAACAAAGCATGGGTCTGAAGTAAAGTGGGAAGCCGGTCATAGCCAAAATTATGCATAATATAAGTTGCATGCTGCAACGGCGACAACCAGGCAGAGGCCAGATTGGCAACGTAAGCAAGATTGTCGTTAAGTAAAAACCACGTCATGAACCGATCCGGTGTCAGTAAATAGGATAGCAGGCTGATGGTCATGATGGTCAATAAGCCCGCTTTTTTGCCTCTGCGTAAAGAGACTGTAAGGTGCAGCGTTGTTAAGAACAGCGTATACTGCAAAAGCAGCAGAAAAATAGAAAAGCAGGATGTATACGGCGCTGTGAGCTTGATTGTTTTTCGGACAACAGTCAGAGCCACCTCAAAAGATGCTGGCGAAAAACTAAGAAGGGTCGCTGTATCACTCCATCTATTGTCAAAAAAAGCGTTCCCGGCTGTCAACAAAATGGAGGAAAAGAGGAGAAATGCTGTGTAGGCAACGCTGACAAAAATGGCTGTCAGAACCTGACCCAGAACCCAATTCAGGCGGTTTGTGCGAAAGATCAGATAGGCGGCCGGCGGATCGAGTCTAGGAAATTGGGTCAACAGTAAGATCAAAGCCAGAGACGAAAAAAGAATGCTGTCGCTGTCAGCAAAACACCAGATAAATGGCTCGAATATCTGAATATTAGTCAGAAATTCTAAAGACAGCGAAATGGTCTTCTCTGTCAGAAGAAAACAAATGAGAAATCCCATTATAAGACTTAAAATGAGGCGTGGATTCCTGCGAAGCATACGAAGGTTCCAAAAAAAACAATCAAGAACACTTCTGACGCTATACATATTGATTCATCTCAAGACGCAGAATCATGACATACAAAAGGGAGACAGCCGTTAAAATGAAACGTAAAAGCAAAAGCATCTCTGGTTCACCGGAAAGCCAAGAAAGAGGGTTTATGCCAGGTGTTGCAATAAAAAAACGAGAAGCGAGTAAAGACAAGGAGAAACTAAAAGATGTTGGTATAGCACAAGCGCTGACAGAATCTTTTGCAAGCAGTGCACTCACTCCACCTAAAGTTGAAAAAAACATTGCTGCAAGCAACCGGGATAGAAAAATAAGATATGGGAAAGGTGTTGTGCAATGAGGACAAAAGAAAAGAAGTATCCTTGTGAATAACAAGATTCCGATCGCCTGAGAAAGCAAGGTCATGCATAACAAACAAAGGAGTTTGCTGAATATATATACAGGGCGCCCACATCGGAAAATAGCCATTCTGGCAGATCCATTCGATAACTCCTGGTAGGCATTAGCCGAGCATGGTAAGGCCGATAAAAGAGGCAAAGACAGGATGCTTCCGGCGCCACACATGGCATTTTTCAGAAGGAGCATCGCGTCAGCAGGGCCGCCATGTAAAAGCCAGTATGAATCTGTTCCCAGATCCAGCCATAAACTGAATACAAGAGCAACAGTTGACAAGGCAAACCATGGACTTCTCAAGGCATGGCGAAAGTCAGAAAAAACAACATTCATACTAATAACCATATTTTCGATCAATGATTGTTCCGTCAATGGCGTTAATCGTTAATTCAGACAAGCCCCAAATTTTAGGAAAATCCTTTCCATGCGCGTATCCTCCTGTTCCATAGAGGACACGATGCGCATAAAAATCCCAAACAGGAATGTAATAATAAGCGTCAATGTGATCAGGCTGGCGGACGGCCATATAGCCGAGCTGTATTTTATAAACATCCATCGTGTTTTCTAAAAGATCCTCGCTGCGCTCAAGATGTTGAATACTCAGGAGGCCAACTTTAGAAAAGATATCCATGATTTGGCTGAAAGGCAGCAGTTTGCAGTCCGATTGAATCACTGGACCCAGGTCATAAGGATTTTCATATTTAAGATAACAAATACCTTCATCATCAACAATAACTGTAATAACACCAAGACCAGATGTATAGTCATAATCAGATTGGGTATCTTCACCACCATAACAATCGTTAACGGGCATACCATTGATGTGGCGTGTGTAGCGGAAAATATAGTACTGTGGATTGTTAATTGTTTCAAAAACAGGCATCTGTCCGCATGCTGTCAGATCATAATCAGGGCAAATAGCTTTTACTTCCTTATCTGCGAACGTACGAGCTTCTTTTAGTGAAATGGAACAACCCAAAGCCTTGTTCTCTATCAGGGGTAAAAGATCACTTGCGCCGGCTCCCAAATCATAGCGGCTTTTAATATACTCAAGCTGCGGTTTAAAAGCGAGCTTTCCAGTTCTTGTATTGAGGCCATAATGGATTGAAATCGAATGATAGTCCCGTCCGGCATTAAATTCTTCCTCGTTATATATCCACAGTGAATACATTTGATAGCCAAGCTCGCTTGCCTGGAAATGGGAATCTGGCTGTGGGCCATGGCCATTATAAGGGCCTTTTGTTGCGTGATCAATCCATGTCAGATCATCCGTATGCCTTTTGATGAATGATTGTATTTCTTCGTCTGTAAAAGGGCGGGGAATGGCTTCTACGACATCAACCCGTGATGCTTTCGGAACGATAACCTCCGCATCCACATGAATGGTCGTTATTCCTGTATCAGACACAAACTTTGCCTGATAATGATCAGGTACCTGAAGTTTTTCAGAAAGGGTCAGATTGCTCCCGGTGTCTTCACTTGTTTCGGATGGTTTCTTTGTTTCGTTTCCCTCATGGTAACAGGAAGACAAAAACAGCATCAGGTAAAGAAACAGGGTAATCATCCTGAAACATTGTCTTTTCTTCATGACTGACTCACCTCAGATACAAGCATAACGGAAGAAAAGGCATCTGTCCTCATCAAGTTGTCTTTGAATTGTCATCAAGTTGTAAAAGCGTTACAGTGACACACGTTCCTTTATCCAATTCACTTTTGATTTCAATACAACCGCCATGCAGCTCCGCAATCATCTTGCATAATGCCAAACCAAGTCCTGTGCCCCCGTCTTTACGCGATCGGGCTTTATCCACCCTGAAAAAAGGCTCTGTTACCAATGAGAGGTATTCAGGCGCAATCCCGCGACCTCTGTCAGATACGGTTATATAGGCCATACGATCATTACCGCTGATCAGAACATCAACCGGTGCACCTTCAGGTGAGGCTTTCGCCGCATTATCCACAAGATTCATAATCAATGAGAACAAAAGTGTTTCATCTCCATAAAGATCAATCGGGGCGCAAGTCAGCTGAACGGTAGCCGGAACAATCTTGCATATCCTGTCGGCCAGATGTCTGGCTGGAAATTTTTTCATTTGAATAGAGGATTCTTCTTGTTCAAGATCCGATAAAAAGATCAGATCCATGAGTTTATTGACCAGTGCTTCTGTATGCTTTCCGGCTGCATAGATTTTCTGTGCACAAATCAAACGCTGTTCCTCACTAAGAGGCATGTGGAGCAGGCTGTCCGAAAAACCAATCATAGCCGTTAAAGGCGTTTTTAACTCGTGTGTCAGCGCAGTTAACAGCAGTTGTTTTTTATTCAGTTGTTCATTTAATGTTTTTATTTTATCTTCGATGGAATGAGCCATCCTGTCAAAAGCTTCTGACAGCTGGCCTATTTCATCCCGGGTCATAACTCTGGTTCGCTGATCGTATTTTCCGTTTGCTATCTGCGTGGCTGTTTTTGTCAATTGATTGATTGGCTGCAATATGGGCCGAAGCAAAACCGTCATAAAGACGACAACACATAAAAAGGCCGCCAGCAGAATGCCTGTTGAGAACAATCGCATATGGACGATACGGGATGCTGTGCTGGATACATCGAGGCAGATGGAGGCAATATAGACCTGATCGGAAAGCGTAAATGAACAGGCGCCAATTAAATAGCTTCCTTCTTTTTCAGAAAAACGAATGAGCGGTATCTCCGATTGACCGTCAATGACGAGTGAAAGGGAAGGAACCTCTAAAAGACCGTCTTCTCTCAAAAGAGATAGAGTGTCCACCGCGCAATTGCTGAATAAATATCGATCATTTTGATACAGGGCATATGATGAACCACTGGCTTTCATCAAGCGAGCATAACTTGAAAAATAGTAAGTGATCATGCTTCGCAAGGTCAGTTGCTGAATATGGACCTGATCGGTGTTGGCAGCTGACAATACATTTGAACAGAAAAACTGAAGTGAGTGCTGTGCATTCAGGCGATCTGCTTCAAGCAAGGCAGTCTCCTGATAAATATGAAAGGCTGCCAAGCCGATGCCCAGGACGGTCAGCGTGATGATGAGAGAAAGAAGTGTCAGTTTAGTCTGCAGTTTCACCGATTAACCTCCAGCTTGTAACCAACGCGATGAACCGTTCTAATTTTGTCAAACCAATTTAATTTCTTGCGCAGGGAGGCGACATGATTGTCAACTGTTCGTGTTTCACCAAAAAATGAGTCACCCCAGACTTCTCTGAGGAGCTGTTCGCGCGACATCACGACGTTCGGATGTTTCATGAACATCAGCAAGAGATCATACTCCATTGGCTTGAGCTCTATTTCTTTACCATTCACTTCGACCCGATGCTCAGCTTCCTTTACGGTTACGCCGTCTAAAGATAAAACAGATGGATTAGTTTGTCTGCGCTCCAGCACCTTTTCCATTCGCACCAATAATTCAAGAATGTCGAAGGGCTTAACCAAATAATCCTCCGCACCTAACCGCAAACCGCGAACACGGTCAGAAACCTGATTCTTTGCCGATACAAAAATAACAGGAATATCGGCTTGCCGGAACCATAAAAGTAATTCAAATCCATCAATGCCAGGCAACATGATATCCAGCAAAGCCAGATCATAGTGATCTTTCCTGATCGTATCCAAGGCCTGCTTTCCGTCAAAGACAACATCGCAGTCGTATCTTAATGCCAAAAGGTTAATCTGAAGGAGTTCAGAAATAGCCAAATCATCTTAAACAACAAAAATATGGTACATAATAAACACCTT
>JAGPFK010000122.1 GCA_018056585.1 Clostridia bacterium
ACAATACATCAGCCAGCGTGCCGTGGGCTCCTTATCTGTTCCGGATGCCTGGCTGGTCAGCATAAAAGTCATCAGCAAAAAAGCAAGTCCTATCAATTGTGTCAGGGAGATGGGTTCATCCCAGAACAAAGCACCACACAAAATGGGAATGAACATAGCCATGGAGTAGATCAAGGATGAAATCGAAACCGGCCCAAGACTCATCGCTTGCATATACAAATAAATAGACATGATAAAAATGAATCCAAAACAAACAGCCAGAATGGCCGTCATCGGATGAACCGATTCCCACTTTCTGTTCATTCCAGCAAAAATCAACACAGACAATCCAAAGTAAAGAAAATTAAATAAAAAATAACTCTCGATACCCTGCATCAAATGCTGGCTGAAATCCTTAAAGCTGAGCGTTTGCAAAGAAAACATGACAACTGGGATCAAAATCAAAGCATAGTACATATTTCAGAATCCAATTCGGCTGACGCCCGGTCCGGTTATACAACTTCTGCCGCTGGAAACCGGAGTAACGGTCAGTTGGGTGCGAATGCGCTCCTTCAGGGCCGATACATGTGAAATAATGCCGATTAGCTTCCCTTCCTGCTGCAGACTGGCCAGTGTTTCCAGAGCGGCTTCAAGCGCTTCTTCATCGAGTGAGCCAAAGCCTTCGTCTAAAAACAATGAATCGACGCGAACATTTTGACTGGCCATCCGGGACAAGCCCAGGGCCAGAGCAAGACTGATCAAAAAACATTCGCCACCCGATAAATTCTTTGTTGACCGGATTTCACCAGCCTGATAATGATCAATAACATTCAGTTGAAGCGGCAGCGTTTCATCCCGTATCAGCAGGTATCGGTCAGAAAGGGACTGCAGCTGCTTGTTTGCCTGTGCAATTAAATGCTCAAAAGTAAGTCCCTGCGCAAAATTTCTGTATTTTTTCCCATCTGCTGAGCCGATCAACTGATGCAGCTTATTCCAGCGAAGGCATATTTGACTTTGTTCCTCCACTTCTTTTTGTTTGCTCCGGGCCAGTTCGCACGCCATATCATGATCGGCCAGCTGTTGCTTGATGGCGCCGGCTTTTTCACCTGTGTTTTGCCATTTTTCTTCCAAAGTTTTTCGCTGTTCACAAACAACCTCATATGAATCGGTTGTCAGCGCTTTTTCCTGCTCCTTTGAAAGCCTCTTTTTGACTTCATCAAGGCGGGTTTTCAGATCAGCCGCTTGTTGATCCATTTGTTTAGCTTCATTTTCAAGTGCCTGCCTCACGGCTTCTGTCATCCGACTATCCAGAAATTCCTTTTCATCGGCAAAGCCAAGCTTCTTTAAGCCTTCATAAAAATCATTGCGGGCCTGATCCAGCACAGGCTGGCGCCTGGTCCATGATTCCTGAAGAGCATCGATGCGCGCCTGCATCTGCCCTGCCAGACTTTTTATTTCATCCAGTTCCACACGCGCCCGATTGACAGCAACAGTCGCTTGTTTGATGCTTTGGTCAAGCTTTTTTTCTTCCTCATCCGGCTTTCTGTCACCGTACAGTTGCCGCCGCTTTTCTTTTAGCTGTTCCAGCAGCTGCTGAGCCTGGCCGTATTCTTCTTCGGCCCTGCAAAGCTGTTCCTGCCATGTTTTTATGATGGCGTCCTGCTTTTCCAACTCTGCTAGACCCTGTATAACTTTTGGTTTCAGATCCTGAAGTTGTTTCTGACACTGCGTCCATTTCCGCAATCGTTCTTCAAGCTGATCCAGAATTGGCGGGCACAAAATTGCCTCAGTCGGTACAGACAGACCAAAGCATGACAAAGACAAAGTAAGATCATCACGGATCTTTTCCGTTTGCAGGAAGAGATCTTTCAATTCCGCCTCTGTTCTCTTGATATCCATCTCGATGGTCTGACAGGCATAAAAAGATCTTTGTAAAGCTTGATCAGCGTTTGCGAGATGTTTCTGAACCTCCTGTTCTTTCTTCTCCAATTCCCGGATCACTGTTTCCAGCTTTTCTGCCTGGCTGATCAGCTCCTCTAATTTCTGGATGGCTTTTTCCGTTTCGTCCGGCACAGGCACCTGCCCTGCCGCATAGGGATGCTCCGTTGCGCCGCACAGGGGACAGGGGCAGCCATCCCGTAATCTTTTGCGTTCGTCTTCAAGATCAGCAATTTTACGCAGCAGCATCAGTTTTTCTTTCAGATCATTGCACTCTTTGCGGTATTCGCCAAGCGTCCTTTCCGAAAGGAGCTCCTTCTGAAAGACCTTTTGGGCTTCTATCTCGTCTTCCGTGTGTTTTTGCTGTTCTTTTAATTTGATAACGGCCTGGCTTTGTTCTTCTTTTTGTCTGCATGCTTCTTTTTGTTTTATCCTCAGGCCCTCCAGTTGCTTCTTTTTTTCTTTTTTGGTTTGGTCAAGTTCGATCCATCGGGCGGCCTGGCTGCGCAGTACGGGGAGCTGACCGTTCAATTGTTCGTCACGGGCGTTTTGTTCAAGATAGGTACTGATCTGAACCAGCCGGTCTTCCCGGTTCTTTTGCTCCTCCAGCTTTTGTTTTTGTCTGGCATTTTCCTGTTCGACCTTCTTTAGATTCTGTGTCCATTCTTTTTTCAGTTTATCCGACTGATCCTGGGCTGAGATAATCCGAAGATCCAGTTCACGGACCTGACGCAGAAGCGGCTGTTCATCCGATAATGCCTGCTGCTTTTGCAAAAGTGCCTGTTCTTCTGCCTCCAATATGCCTTGCTGCTTTTTTAGTTTCTCTAAAAGGTCGGGCAGACTGGCTGTTAAAGAATCAAGGTCCGTTTTTTCGTTTTTTTGTTGCTGTCTGAGTTGGTCCCATGAAACATAGAGGCCTTCTATTTCCAACGCGCGTTGAGCATTTTTCAATTTAATTCTTTTGGGCAAAAAAGTTTCCAACTGAGCCTCTCGTTCTTTTTGATGCCTTTCAAGCTCCATTTGATTCTGCTTTAGATCCCGGATGGTTTCATGCCAGGTCACGGCTTTCTGAACGTCATCCCTAAGCCGCTTCAGTTCTTTTTCTTGCTTCTGCAGTTGATGCAGCTCTTCGCGACGCACCTTGTATGTTTCTTCATCCAGGAATCGAATGCTGAGAAATTCCGTCTTGATCTGATTTAGTTTTTCCAGTTCTTTCCTCTGGCGCTCGTGAACAGCGCGGGATATGTCCGTATAAATGCCGGTTCCTGTCATTTGCTCAAGGATAGGGGATCTTTCATCTGGCGAGGCCTGCAGAAAAGCCGCAAACCCACCTTGCGCGAGCAGAATTGACCGTGTGAATTGCTCAAAATCCATTCCGATTTTTTCAATAATAATCTGGAGGACATCGCGTTTTTTTGTCTCTAGAACGCGGCCCGTATCATATTCTGAAATTTCATGTACTGCTTCAGCTAAAGCACCGTCCGGACGTCGGTAAGCCCGGTGCTGGCTCCAATGGCAAGTATAGGTGCCGGCCTGCGATTGAAATATCACTTCAGAAAAACACTCGGCTGTATGACGAGACATGATCTCATTGCTGCTTTTGGTGATGCGCCCCAGTCTCGGCGTCGCGCCGTATAAAGCCAAGCAGATGGCATCCAGAATCGTAGACTTTCCTGCCCCGGTTGGGCCAGTGATGGCGAATAATCCCTGGTCCATATATTCCGGATTTGTAAAATCGATCACCCATTCGCCATAAAGAGAATTTAAATTCTGAAAACGCAGTTTGATGATTCTCATCCCATCAGCCCTCCGCCTTAACGTCTGCCTGGCATAGATCTGAGACAATTTCCCGATAAGCCAGCATTAAATCATGCTGTTCCTCCTCTGGAACCTCGTTTTGCTCAAGGCATCTTTGGAAGACATCATAAACATCCAGAGTCGCCAGCGTTTCTTCCGCCTTCATAGCGGCCAAAACACGGTCCGTTATCTGACGGTTCCGGATGCATTTGATTTCCATCTCGGTGTCTGCAATGATCGCTTCGATTTCTTCTTTCAAATTGGGCTGTAACGCCGCTCCGGTATAGTCAACCTCAATGAGGGCTGTCGGTTGCCTCGATTTCAGCCATTCCAGCTGCTCGCAGATCTCGTCCATTTGCCCACAAATCCGGGCTAAAGGCTGAAAGCAAGGTACAGGGCATTCAGTAACAGTCGGCTTTCTTCCATCAAAATCGACCCTGAGTATTTTTTTGATCTGCTGCGCCTCACCAAATCCCATGGGAATCGGGGAGCCGCAATAACAAAAATGCGGCCGGCTGCCGGCCTGCTGAGCCGAATGCAAATGGCCAAGCGCTAAATAATCAATACCGTCCGGAAACATGTCTGCCGGCACATGGGCCAGGGAACCAACATAGAGGTCGCGAACACCGTCATCTGCAACGGTTCGGCCGCCGGCTGTAAAAAGATGTCCCATCACAATCAGCGGGATCTCACCGATCTGTTTCCTGATTTGTTCGGCTGTTGCACAGACCCTTTCATAATGATCGCGGATCCCAGATAACAGCCGATCGTTTTTGTCCTTTACGGATTCGTCTGCCGCAACACATCGAATGTCCCGGTCACGCAGATAAGGAACCGCACAAACAATGGCTTCGGGTTGATTATTCTCATCGTAAAGAACAATGACTTCATCTTTTGGATCTTCGCTCGGCGTACCTATAACATGGATTCGCATGTGACGCAGCAGCGCTTTGGGCGCTTCCAAAAAAGAAGGAGAATCGTGGTTGCCGGCTGTAATCACAACATGACGGCAGCAGGAACCGGCAATCCGGCTCAGGAACTGATAGTAGAGCTCTTGAGATCGGTTACCGGGTGTCACCGTATCAAATACATCGCCTGCAACGAGCAGAATATTGACTTTTTGCGATTCAATCTGCTCGCTCAACCAATCCAGAAAGGACGAAAAAACCTCAATATGCCGACTCCCGTAGAATGATCGGCCTAAATGCCAATCGGAGGTATGAAACAGACGCATAAACTCACCTCACGCAAGCAAAGCTTTTTTTGTTTCATCATAAGACAATTAGTTACAGCATAACAAAAGAAGGTTCAAACATCTAGTTTTTTTGAGCAAAGGCTGTTTTTGACAGATAAAGCAAGATTTGACATCCGCTTTTTCATTTTTTCACTTTGATTCAGGCAAACAGCAGAAAATTGTGAACAATTTGTTTTGATTCGTTATTTATGATTGTCTGCCTCATTATTCTGTGATATGATGAATTTTAATCTTGTTTTTTCGGCAGGTCGTGTTTAAGCTTTAGAAATAAGAAATCACATCCATTCATAAACACTTGCCGCGAAGCATAAATGATTCGATTTTCGGGAGGAACGAGTTCATGGTCAAAAACAAAAAATTGCAAGAATGGGTTGACGAAGTTGCAGAATTATGCCAGCCAGATCGCGTGTATTGGTGTGATGGCTCTGAGGAGGAAAATAAGCGATTACTGGAGATGATGACTGAGACAGGCAGTTCTATTAAATTAAATCAACAAAAACGCCCAGGCTGCTATCTTTTCAGAAGCGATCCCTCGGATGTAGCCCGTGTTGAAGACAGAACATTTATCGCCTCAGTCAAACAAGAAGATGCAGGTCCAACGAAC
>JAGPFK010000123.1 GCA_018056585.1 Clostridia bacterium
GTCTGGGATTGCCACGCAGACACGCCTGGCTGTGCAGGCTGTTGAAGGGACGAAAGCCCGTATTACGGATACAAGAAAAACAACACCAGGTCTCCGCAGCATAGAGAAGTATGCTGTTCGGACCGGTGGCGGCACCAATCATCGCTTCAATTTGTCTGATGGTATTTTGATCAAAGATAATCATATCCGCGCGGCTGGTGGGATCAAGCAGGCTGTTGATCGTGCCAGAAAGGGCGGCTCGCATCTCCTGAAAATCGAGGTCGAAACGGAAACAATCGAGCAAATCGAAGAAGCGTTAGAGGCAGGGGCGGATGTGATCATGCTTGATAATATGAGCCTTTTGCAAATGGCAGAAGCGGTTCGTCTGATTGCCGGACGTGCTATCGTTGAAGCCTCGGGCAATATGGCTGATCAGGACCTGCGAGCTGTTGCAGAAACCGGCGTTGATCTTATCTCAATTGGAGCCCTGACCCACTCGGTTCGCGCTTTAGACATCAGCTTAAAATTTGAATGATCTGCCATTGAAAGGTCAGATCTCGTTTCTGACTAAATAAATATACGAGGAGAAGAGGATCATGAATCAGAAAAATGAAAGGCCGGTTATTGCTATCACAATGGGCGATCCCAATGGGATCGGCCCGGAAATTGTGATTAAGGCCTTATCGGAGCCCTTGGTTTATGAATGGTGCCGTCCTTTTACGATCGGTGATGCCTATTGTCTGGCTCGTCTGTTACCCGAATTACAGCGGCCTTTGCATTTGCGCCCCATTGATTCCCTGGACGAAGCTTATTTTCGTCCCGGTTTTATCGATATCATCGATCTGTCGCATGATCATCTGGAAACGTTGGAGCCGGGAACGGTTCAGGCTCTTGCCGGCCGCTGTGCCGTAGATTATATCGAGCGTGCGGTCGAGCTGGCTCTGAGTGGTCAGGCCTCCGCTTTGGCGACAGCGCCGATTAACAAAGAAGCCCTGAGAGCGGCCGGCGTGCCGCATATCGGTCATACGGAGATTCTGGCGGCGTTGACTCATACCCCTGAGCCGCTGACGCTTTTTGAAACGAATGGGCTGCGTGTCTTTTTCCTCAGCCGCCATGTCAGCCTGCGGGCCGCTTGCGACCTTGTTACAAAAGAGCGGGTCAGTCAAATGATCCGCTGCTCCTGTGAAGCTTTGAAGCGGTTGGGTGTTTTGGATAAAGAATTGGCTGTGGCTGGTCTCAACCCCCACAGTGGCGAGCATGGTCTGTTTGGCGACGAAGAGCTGACGGCTATTGCGCCGGCTGTTGAGGCGTGCCGTGCGGAAGGGTATCCGGTTACGGGTCCAATCAGTGCCGATTCCGTTTTTTATCTGGCCCGCATCGGCCATTTTTCCGGCGTTTTATCGCTTTATCACGATCAGGGGCATATAGCAACAAAAACACTTGATTTTGAGCGAACAATCTCCCTGACTTTAGGGTTGCCGTTTCTACGGACGTCCGTAGATCATGGCACCGCATTCGATATTGCCGGGAAAGGATTGGCCAGCGCTGTCAGCCTGATCGAAGCCATTCGGCTTGCTTCCCGCTATGCACCTTTATATCGGGCTGTATGAAGAAAAAACATCAGGACAAACCGATCAGGCGCTGGTTTCGTCTGGATAATGCAGCCAAGATTTATCCGGTCCTGATGCGATCGAGGCATATTTCGATTTTTCGCTTGTCTGCCCTGATGCGTGAACAAGTGGACCCGGAAAAACTGCAGCAAGCGCTTGATTTAACCTTGCCACGCTTTCCTCAATTTGCTGTCCGCCTGCGCCGAGGCATCTTTTGGTACTACCTGGAAGCACACGACCAACCTTTCCTTATAGAAGAGGATGTGAATAATCCGATGCGTCCGTGGACCAGAACAGATGCGAAGTCATATCTTTTCCGTGTGCGGTATGACAACCGGCGTATTGCGGTCGAATTTTTTCATGCGCTGACCGACGGATATGGCGCTTCGGTTTTCCTCAGAACGCTGATCCGTACGTATTTATCCTTACAGGGTATCCATATCCCCGCCGGAAATGGCATTTTAGATGTTTCTGAATCACCCTCGGATGTGGAAATGGAAGATGCCTACAAGCGGTTCTCTAATTTCAAGGTGGCTCGCCGTCCAAAAGAAACACGAGCCTACCGCCTGCAGGGAACCATCCTGCCCGGACATCATCTTCATATCATTTGCGGTGTTTCGCCAACCGACAAGGTTGCGGAAGTGGCACGTCGTTTCCATGTCAGTGTGACAGAACTTTTGGTCGGCATCTATCTATACCAGCTCTACCGGATTCAGCAGCAGGGCGGGTATCGCGTATCAGATCCTGTGCGTGTCTCGGTTCCGGTCAATGTGAGACGCTTTTACCCGACGCAAACCGTGCGTAATTTTGCTTTGTATGCCAATCCTGGAATCGAGCCGGCTTATGGAACCTACACATTTGAGGAAATCCTGAATTTGGTTCATCATTTCATGCGCTATACCATCAATGAGAAATATTTAAACGCGCTGATGTGCGCCAATGTCGCGCCCGAAAAGAGTATCTTCCTGCGCCTCTCCCCATTACCGATCAAAAACCTGGGTATGCGCCTGGTTTACACATGGACGGGTGAAAGCCGATTTACCAGCACCGTATCCAATCTGGGCGTTATCACGCTTCCGGAGGAAATGGAGCGGCATGTCGAACGATTGGAATTTCTTTTGGGGCCTTCTCGTTACAATCCGCTTAACTGTGCGGTTATCAGTTCATGTGGTCAGGTTGTCATCCAATTTTCGTCAACAATGGAAGAAACAGATGCGCAACGCGCTTTTTTCAGACAGATGGTTCAATTGGGGATCCCGGTTCGGATCGAAAGCAACCAGAGCATAAAATAGGAGGGAATGGATGAATGCCTTATTGTGTGCATTGCGGCGTGGAATTGGATCCATCCGAAAAATATTGCCCGCTTTGTCATGTTGAAGTGATTGACCCGCTCGCGCCCTATGATGAAAAAGTAAAACGGCCTTATCCGACCAGACTGGATCCGATTACGCAGCGGATTAACCGCCGTTTTGTCGGTGTTCTGATTTCAATTGTTCTTGGCTTTTCCGCTCTCTTATGCACGGCCATTAATTTCAGCCTGGAAAACAAACTGACTTGGAGTCTTTATGTTATCGGTGCGCTCTTTCTTCTTTGGAGCTGGACTGTTCCGTATTTTTTGGTTAAAAAGCGCTCTTTTATCCGGCTCTTTCTTCCGGGCGTGTTCGTGCTTTTAGCTTATCTTTATCTGATTGCCTGGCTACAAGGCGGACTCGCCTGGTATTTTTCATTGGCCGTGCCCTTGGTCCTTCAAGTCGCCATATTGGTTTGTCTCAACAGCTTTTTAATCCGAAAGCACTTCATTCGCGGGTTCACCATCCCTGCCGTTCTTTTGATTTCTACAGGATTGTTGGTGACTGGTCTGGAATGGACGCTCAACAGATATAAAGGCAGCCTGACCTTCCCATCCTGGTCGCTTTATGTCTTGATTCCATGCCTGGCCCTGGCTTTAGCCTGCTTCAGCATCGCACGTCGGCAGGCCGTTTTAGATGAAATTAAGCGCCGGCTTCATTTGTGATCATCAAGTCAAGATGTCCTGACAAGACTAGGGTGTCTTAGATATTTCGCACAATACACACCCCATATGATTTGTAAATATTGCCGAAATATTCTGAAAAGAAGTAGATTTGTTTGACGCTATAAAAATGGCTGACTATAATAAACGTGGATTGGCCTGCTGGTTAATCGCTCATTTTTTTTGGAGGAACCATGCAGAAAAAAAAGCTTTCGCCTCAGAAATTGCGAGGTGCTCAGATCTTCACTTTGTCGTCCTTCTTTTTGGCGTCGGCTCTGTTGATCCAGCCGCTGGGCCTGTCGGCGGCTTGGAATAACCAACAGGAAGAAGTTGAAAAGCTGGATGGGGATGATTGGGAAGAAGGAACAGGCTCGCTTAGCCTTGATTCAATCGAATACGATGGATTTGAACCTGAGTTATACCATCGCTCATACGCGGATTATTTTTATGATTCTCAACTGACCGAAATAACAACAATGGATGATTTTGAAGGTGAGAATGACCCTGACGATGATGATCTTCCGGTGCCGGAGGGCTATAATCCGGTCGATGAAATCGATCCTGGGGACCTTGAACCAATCGTCAAACCACAAGGCTTATCTTACACGGATGCAGATTATATTCTTTATATCAAAGCCAATACACTGAACCTAAGGGCCGGTCCATCGACAGACGCAACCGTGGTGGCAACGTTGAAATTTGGTGATAAAGTGACGTGTGAAGGCGAAAATGACGATTGGATGAAAGTTCGCTATGACGGAAAGATTGGTTTTTTAAAAACAGAGTACACCAGCAAGACAATGGTTTTCAAGGCCGTAAATGAGACCTGGTATGTTGATTCAAACACTTTGAAACTGCGTGCCGGTCCGTCCATCAATGATGAAGTTGTTGCAACCCTGAAGAAAAATGACAAATTGACCTGTACAGGAATGGGCGATGGTTGGAGTCTGGTCAAAACAACATCCGGGAAGAAGGGTTATGTTGCCAGCCAATATTTAACCAAGACCGCTCCGGTGATTCGTACAGTCCGAAAATCCACATCATCCTCCAGTTCCACATCATCAAAGAGTGGAACGGTTTATTCCGGAAATGCCGGTAAAATCGTTGAGCTGGCCTATCAGGCGCTGGGTGTCCGGTATGTTGGGGGTTCGGAAAGCTTAAGTGGTATGGATTGCACCGGGTTGACCTATTGGGCCTACCGACAGATCGGTATTTCCGTTCCGCGTTCAACTGGCGGCTATTACCAAGCCGGCGCCGGCGTTTCTTATTCGAATATCAGGCCTGGCGATGTTATTTGTTGGGACGCGCATCCAAGGGATGGCCGAACGACGCTGTCTCATGTCGGCATTTATGTTGGAAATGGACAAATGATTCATGCTTCTTCGCGGCTGGGTCGGGTCGTGTTGCAGAGTGTGAGCGAGTATCGATCCTGGGGATGCAAAATCATTACGATCCGCCGTTTTGTCAGCGGCTGAAAAAATACTGAAGGGACCAAAGTATCCTGAAAGAAGGAGACCCGCTGCCCAAGATTTTTCAAGGGCAGCGGTTTTTTTGTTTTGTTCAGCCAGACACTTGAGCTGGCTTGCCTGAAAGCCTATAATGTATATTTAGTTTGCGGCAATAGCCTTCGTACTGGCTTTGATGCCGCAGGATCAAGAAAGGACGTGCAAAGGGACTATGGCCAAGCGATCATTTGCCCAGACCGGGGTCAAAGCCAAGCCAATCACTTTTTTCATCGTAGCCGGCATCATCCTCCTTGGACTATTGATCTGCATTACCGGAGTAAACATACCCATTCCGGGACAGCAGGAAATGCTTCGACTCTACAGCATACAGGAAATCAGATTTGGTATTGATATCCGCGGTGGTGTTGAAGCTGTTTTTAAGGCCAGGGATTATGAAGGTGTTCCCGATCCGGAAGATCTGGATTCGGCGCGCAGTATCATTGAG
>JAGPFK010000001.1 GCA_018056585.1 Clostridia bacterium
TTCCCATCCAAACCTGCCGGACCTGTTGGGCTCTAAGGGTCCCGATGCTGTTATAGGGGAACTGTCCCGGGTGGAAGAGGCCTTTTTCTCTCTGACAGGCCAAAGCATGCCGAAGATCATGAGGCCACCGGAGGGCAGCTACAGCGAGCGGATGCTTGCATTGCTGAGCCAATCCGGCTACAGAGTGGTCTTTTGGAGTTTTGCTTACCGCGATTGGTTGACCGATGAACAACCCGATCCGCAACAAGCACTTCAAAAAATATTAGACAACTTGCATCCTGGCTCTGTTCTTTTGCTGCATGCCGTATCAAAAACCAATGCGATGATTTTGGACGACTTTATTAACGCGGCTACAGCACGTGGCTATCAATTTAAACCCTTGCCTTTGTCTGAATAGTCTTAACTTGCGATTTTACCTTTCAATCGGATGAGCCGGTATAAATGGATGTTTTTGCATGTCTTTATTCGTCAACACAGTCCTTGTCTCAGTCATGCCGAAAATCTCCTGCACCAATTGCCCGAAGTATTCCAACGGCTTGTAGTACGATTCCTTTCCCTATGAGTCGCACCGTCCGATGCATGGTTTCAATGTCGGTTCTTCCCATCCTTCTTTTAAACTCTTTTGCCGTTTCAAACGAAAGGCCACTGGCTGGTCCATTGTGGATTTTACTTTGGGAATTTACACAATTGGGGGGAATTGAGACAAAGGCGAAAAAACGCTTGCATTTATTTCCTTTCTGTTATAAAATACACGTTGCGCTGCTTGCCGGCCTGATCGACAAGTGGCAAGCGATGAAGTTGGAGATTGCCGTCAGTTGCCGCTGCGGCCACAGGCGGGTAACTTCAACAGAGCAAGTCTGGCTCAAGAAGCAAGACGACAGGTTTGACCTGATGACGCAGCGTATGCCTCAGGCATGTGCCCAGCGCCGGTCGGACAAAAGAACGGTTGACTGGGCTTTATGATGGAGCAAAAAGAAACGCCCGGCACAGGTGAAACTTGAAAGCAGAACATGAGGAGGTTTGACCCATGGCATCATCTCAAAGGATCCGTATCAGATTGAAGGCTTTTGACCACAACATTCTCGATGAAAGTGCCGAAAGGATTGTGGAAACGGCCAAAAGAACTGGCGCAAGCATCTCAGGACCGATTCCTTTGCCAACAGAAAAGGAGATCATCACCATTTTGCGTTCACCGCACAAACACAAAGATGCCCGTGAGCAGTTTGAAATCAGGACCCATAAGCGATTGATCGACGTTCTGACTCCCAATACAAGGACAGTGGAAGCGTTGATGAAACTGGAAATGCCTGCCGGCGTCAACATTGAAATTAAACTTTAATTCAGCCAGCAGTGTTATTGTCTTGTCACTGCGGTCACGTTCACCGATGTGAACCAATAACCAGGAGGTAAACAGAACATGACAAAGTTCATGATAGGTAAAAAAGCGGGCATGACTCAGCTGTTTGATGAGGATGGTCTGGCAATCCCGGCCACTGTCATTGATTGTGGCCCCGTTGTGGTTGTTCAGAACAAGAACCTTGATACAGACGGTTATTGCGCGGTCAAGGTTGGCTATGGCGCTGTTCGGACAGATAAGGTCAAAAAGCCGGTCAAAGGACAGTATGACAAAGTAGACGTTGAGCCGAGGAAAGTTATGCGCGAATTCAGAACACAAGAAACTTATGAACCAGGCCAGGAAATTCGTGTATCCGAAATGTTTCAGTCCGGCGATCACGTTGATGTCGTTGGCGTTTCAAAAGGAAAAGGATATGCCGGCAACATTAAGCGCCATGGACAAAAAGGCGGACCCGATTCTCATGGTTCCATGTACCACCGCCGTGTGGGTTCCATGGGTCCCACAACCAGTCCGGGCCGTGTTTTTAAAGGGAAAAAAATGCCGGGACGGATGGGCGGCGAGCGTGTAACCGTGCAAAATCTCAAAGTTATTCTCGTCGATGGAGAGCGGAATATTTTAGTGGTACGGGGTGCTGTGCCCGGCCCCAAAGGCGGACTTTTGGAAATCAAAACGTCCGTTAAGGCCTGATCATCGGCGCGAAGGAGGAGCATAGCAATGGCAAAAGTTGATGTATACAAGATGGATGGCTCCATAACGGGCAGTCTTGAACTGGATGATGCTGTTTTTGGTATTGAACCGAATCAGGATGTTTTGCATCGATCTGTTCTCAGCTATCTGGCTAATCAGCGTCAGGGAACACATTCGACGAAAACCAGAAGTGAGGTCAGAGGTGGCGGCAGAAAACCATACAGACAGAAAGGAACAGGCCGTGCACGTCAGGGTTCCATTCGAGCCCCCCATTATGTTGGTGGCGGCATTGTTTTTGGACCGAAGCCTCGTACTTATACTTATCATATGCCACGCAAGATGCGCCGTCTTGCTATGAAATCAGCTTTATCGGCTAAAGTGGCAAGTGGTGATTTGATTGTTGTTGAAGATCTTGTTTTACCCGAGATCAAGACGAAGCAAATGGTTTCTGTTCTGAATAATTTGGGTGTCGATTCCTCGGCGCTCCTTGTGACGGCAAGCCGGGATGAAATCATTGAGAAATCTGCAAGAAATATCCATGGGATCAAAACGGCTCTGATCAATACGATCAATGTTTTTGATCTTCTTAAATTTGACAAGATGGTGGTCACTAAAGAAGCCATCCTCAAGGTGCAGGAGGTGTACGCATCGTGAAATTAGCGTCTGACATCATCATCCGTCCGGTTATAACTGAAAAAAGCACATCTGATGCCGCCAACGGCCGATACACCTTTGTTGTAAACAAAAATGCGGCCAAAACTGAGATTCGCAAAGCTTGTGAAGAGTTATTCAATGTCAGGGTGCTGAAAGTTCATACGGTCAATTATAACGGGAAAAAGAAGCGAATGGGTGTTCACGAAGGGCTGACCCCTTCATTTAAAAAAGCGATTATTACCATTGATACGGATCCAAAACCCGAGGCCTATCAGGTCAAAGGCGGCAAAACGCAGCATGTGACACGCAAGTATAAAAACTCGATTGAAGAATTTGGGTTCGGCCAGTAAGCCGGGCGAGCAGGAAGAAGGAGTGAACAAAAATGGCAGTTAAAAGTTATAATCCAACTTCTCCAGCCAGGCGTCAGATGACCGTGGTCGATTATTCAGAAGTATCGACCAAAACGCCTGAGAAGAAGCTACTGGCCAAGAGAAGCAAAACCGGAGGCCGAAACAGTTATGGCCGCATCACGGTCCGCCACATCGGAGGCGGTAATCGCCGTAAAATCCGTGTCATAGACTGGAAGCGCCAAAAGGACGGCATTCCGGCTACCGTTAAGGCCATTGAGTATGATCCGAATCGGACAGCGTTTTTGGCCTTGATTCAATACGCGGATGGTGAAAAAGCTTATATCCTGGCACCGGAAGGCGTTAAGCCGGGCGATGTGGTTGAAAGCGGCCCAAATGCCGACGTGGTTGCCGGAAATGCGCTTCCGCTGGAATCCATTCCGGTTGGAATCGTTATTCACAATATTGAACTCAAGCCCGGAAAAGGAGCTCAGCTTGTTCGAACAGCCGGTGCCGGCGCTCAATTGATGGCCAAGGAAGGATCCTACGCACAAATCCGATTACCCTCCGGGGAAGTCCGCATGGTCAGCGTAAAATGTCGTGCAACAATCGGAAATGTTGGTAACAGTGAACATGAAAATGTGAGCATCGGGAAAGCCGGGCGCAGTCGCCACATGGGTGTTCGGCCGGCTGTCCGTGGTGTTGCAATGAATCCTGTGGATCACCCACATGGCGGCGGAGAAGGCAAGTCTCCCATCGGCATGCCAAGTCCTGTTACACCCTGGGGTGTGCCAACATTGGGTAAGAAGACCAGAAACCGCAAGAAACCTTCCAATAAATATATTGTGAAGAGAAGGAACAGTTAATCAGGTGGAGGCTTATATATGAGCAGATCAGTAAAAAAAGGCTATTACGTTCAGGAAGCTCTGATGAAAAAGATCGAAGCGATGAATGAAAAAAACGAAAAGCGGGTTATCAAAACCTGGTCCAGAGCATCCACTATTTTCCCGGAAATGGTTGGACACACCATTGCCGTTCATGACGGCCGTAAACATGTGCCCGTCTATATCATTGAAGATATGGTTGGTCATAAATTGGGAGAATTCGCTCCAACCAGGACCTTCAGGGGCCATGCAGGATCAGAGAAATCCTCTGCTGCCAGGTAAGACAGGGTGTAAAAGGAGGATTTATTTATGGAAAGAAAGGTTATGAGCAGGGATTATCTGCTGGAGAACCGAGAAGAATTAATTAAGCAATATACCGGTACGGACAGGAAATTTCAAAAGCAGGGCTATCTGACCAAAAAAGAAAGAAAAGTGCTGGGCATCGGAAAGGATGAAGGCCGCGCCGAAGCGCGCAACATTCGGATTTCACCACGCAAAGTCGCCATCGTCGTTGACCTCATTAAGGGGAAAGACCTCGACGAGGCCTACGCTATTTTAAAATATACACCGAAGGCGGCTTCGCCCGTTTTGACTAAGCTGCTCAAATCGGCCGAGGCGAATGCTGTGAACAACAATAATCTGTCACGTGACAGCCTTTATGTAGCAGATTGTTATGCAAACCCCGGACCCGTGCTGAAGCGTTACACGCCCAGAGCGCGTGGCTCTGCGTCAAAGATTCACAAAAGAACCAGCCACATCACGGTGGTTCTTAAGGAAATGGAATAAGGAGGCTGACAGATGGGGCAGAAAGTAAATCCGCATGGACTGCGCGTCGGTGTCATTAAAGACTGGGATACAAAATGGTATGCTGACAAGAAAGATTTCAGCAAGTATCTGATTGAAGATAAAAAAATTCGCGATTTTATAAAAAAGGAATGTTTTAATGCCGGCATATCCCGGATAGAAATCGAACGCAAAGGCGACGAAAAGATCCAGGTTACGATCGCGACAGGCAAACCGGGCATCATCATAGGTCGACAAGGTGCCGGAATTGATGAATTGAAAAGGAAATTAACGCAGCAATTCAATCGCAACTTCTTTATCAATGTCAGTGAAATCAAGTCCGTTGATACAGATGCGCAATTGGTTGCTGAGAATATTGCCAGGCAACTGGAAGAACGTGTCTCGTTCCGTCGGGCAATGAAGCAGGCGATGGGTCGAGCCATGAAAATGGGCGCCCTGGGCATCAAGACGGCTGTCAGTGGTCGCTTGGGCGGTGCGGAAATCGCCAGAAGCGAGCATTATCATGAAGGGACCATTCCACTTCAGACGCTGCGGGCAGATATTGATTATGGTTTTGCTGAGGCTAAAACAACGTATGGTCGGATCGGCGTCAAAGTGTGGGTTTATAAAGGGGAAATATTCCCGGCTCCAAAGAAAGCCGCGGGATTAGAAGGAGGCGAAGCCTGATGCTGCTTCCAAAGCGTGTAAAATATAGAAAACAACACAGAGGTCGCATGACCGGAAAAGCAACGCGCGGCAACGTTGTAACTTATGGAGAGTATGGGCTTCAGGCTTTGGAACCTTGTTGGATCACCAGCAATCAGATCGAAGCAGCTCGTATCGCGATCAATCGCTTCATCAAGCGCGGCGGTCAGGTTTGGATCAAAATCTTTCCAGATAAGCCTGTTTCAGCCAAACCAGCTGAAACACGGATGGGCTCTGGTAAAGGTGCGCCGGATCATTGGGTGGCTGTTGTCAAGCCGGGTCGTATCTTGTTTGAAGTGGGAGGCGTGTCTGAAGAGGATGCCCGCGAGGCCTTGCGTCTTGCTGCACATAAACTGCCTTGTAAAACGCGGTTTGTAAAACGAGAAATGGAAGGTGAAGTCTATGAAACCAAGTGAACTTCGGGAAAAATCAATCGCCGAACTGAATGATGAACTCGCAAGTTTAAAAGAAGAACTGTTTCGCCTTCGGTTTCAGCATGCTGTTAACCAACTGGAAAATCCCCTGAAGCTGCAGAGCGTTAAGCGGGACATTGCCCGGGTTAAGACTATTCTGCGTGAGCGTGAGCTCAAAGGTATAAATGAATGAAAGGGGAGCGTGTGATGAGCGAACGAAATTTCAGAAAAACACGCGTGGGAGTTGTCAGCAGCGACAAGATGGATAAAACCGTTGTCGTGTCCGTTACGGAACATGTGAAACACCCGCTATACAAAAAAATTATTAAGAGGACACGGAAGCTAAAAGCACATGATGAAAACAACAGTTGTCAAGTCGGTGACAGAGTTCGGTTGATGGAAACCCGCCCGCTGAGTAAAGAAAAGCGCTGGCGCGTCGTTGAGATCATCGAGAAGGCCAAGTAAACATCGGTCAGAGAAGGAGGCAATGAGGCATGATTCAAGTTCAGACAATGCTGAAATCCGCTGACAATACCGGTGCGAAGCAACTGATGTGCATCAAGGTTTTGGGCGGTTCACGGCGGAAATATGCCAATATTGGTGATGTTATTGTTTGTTCGGTCAAAGAAGCGACGCCGGGCGGCCTTGTAAAAAAAGGCGAAGTGGTGCGGGCTGTGGTCGTTCGTTCAAAAAAGGGTGTTCGCCGCCCTGACGGATCCTACATCAAATTTGATGAAAACGCAGCAGTTATTATCAGAGACGATAAGAACCCGCGAGGGACCCGTATTTTTGGGCCCATAGCCAGAGAACTCAGAGATAAAGACTATATGAAGATTTTATCCCTGGCTCCTGAGGTTCTGTAAGGAGGAACAAACGCGTATGGCAAGAATGCATGTGCAAAAAGGCGACCTGGTTTTTGTACGAACCGGTAAGGACGGCGGAAAGACAGGGAAAATATTAAAAGTTGATCCGGATAAAGGTCGGGTTCTGGTCGAGGGAGTCAATCTTGTAACAAAGCATAAGAAACCGCGCGGACGTGGTCAGCAGGGTGGCATTATTGAACAGGAAGCTTTTATTTCAGCATCAAATGTAATGCTTGTCTGCAGCCAATGCAAACGCCCGAGTAAGACCGGCCGAAAGATACTGGAAAATGGTGAAAAGGTTCGCTATTGCAAAGCTTGCGGCGAAATTATTGACACCATTCGGCAGGCACGCAGATAAGCGCGGAGGAGGCAGAAAGCATGTTAAGACTGAAAGAAAAGTACAAATCTGAAGTCGCTCCTGCGATGCAGAAAGCGTTCAATTATAAATCGGTTATGCAGATCCCAAAGCTTGAGAAAATTATTCTCAACATGGGTGTGGGCGATGTCAGAGAAAATCCAAAAGCTGTCGAAAACGCGGCTCGTGATATGACGTTGATTGCTGGACAAAAGGCGGTCATAACCAAGGCCAAAAAGTCCGTGTCAGCATTTAGACTAAGGGAAGGCATGAGCATTGGCTGCAAAGTGACGCTGCGGGGAGACAGGATGTACGCGTTTCTCGATAAGCTGATCAACATTGCGCTGCCGCGTGTTCGTGATTTCCGCGGTGTCAATCCGAATTCTTTTGATGGTCATGGTAATTATGCCTTGGGTGTCCGTGAACAGCTGATTTTCCCCGAAATTGATTATGATCAGATTGATCGCATCCGGGGCATGGATATTATTATTTGTACAACAGCCGAGACAGACGAAGAAGCAAGAGAATTGCTCCGGCTTCTTGGTATGCCTTTCAGAAAATAAAACGAGGTGAAACATGGCAAAGAAGTCATTAATCATAAAACAGCAAGCCGAACCCAAATACAAAACGCGCGCCTATAATCGGTGTAAGCTTTGTGGGCGTCCGCATGCTTACATCCGTAAGTATGGTGTTTGCCGGATCTGCTTCAGAGAACTGGCCTATAAAGGCCAAATTCCTGGAGTACGCAAGGCCAGTTGGTGACCTGCTTCAGGAAGGAGGAAAATAAATGCAGACAACAGATTCCATTGCTAATATGCTGACTTGTATCCGCAATGCCGGAACAGCCGGCCATGCGTACTGTGTGGTTCCGTCCTCCGGTATTAAGCAGGCGATTGCCCGCATATTGCTCGAAGAAGGTTATGTTTCGCGCGTTGAGCATATTTCCGATGAGCATCAGGGGAAACTAAAGATTACATTGAAATATGCGGCAAAAAAGCCGGTTATATCCGGAATCAAACGCATTTCCAAACCTGGCCTGAGAGTTTATGCCGGCAAAGATGAGTTGCCCAAAGTCTTGGGTGGACTGGGCATCGCGATTATCTCAACATCCAAAGGCATCATGACGGATAAAAAGGCGAGAGAAGAAGGCGTTGGCGGAGAGGTCATGGCTTATATATGGTAAACCATCTCTGAAAAGGGTGGCATCGGCCGGTTCAACAAAGGTCGGCTTGTCACCTGCAATCTAAAGAGCAGGAGGAAAGGACTATGTCCAGAATAGGGAAAATGCCGATCACAATTCCAGATGGAGTTGAGATCAAGGTTGACGGGTCAACGGTCACGGTCAGCAAGGGGAACCAAAAGCTGACCCAGGAGATACACCCCGATATGACCGTGACCGTGGAAAACAATATGATTCGGGTCAATCGGCCGGATGATACAAAACAGCATAAGGCTTTGCACGGTTTGACCCGGTCTTTAGTGAACAACATGATTATTGGTGTGTCACAGGGTTTTTCCAGGACACTGGAGATAAATGGCATTGGCTTTCGAGCACAAAAGCAAGGCAATAAAATTGTATTGAATCTTGGTTTTTCACATCCACTGGAAATCGTTGAACCTGATGGAATAACCATAGAGGTACCGGCACCGAATCGAATTGTGGTCAAGGGTTGCGACAAGCAACGCGTCGGCGAAACGGCTGCCAGAATCCGGGCGCTTCGTGTTCCGGATCCTTACCATGGCAAAGGCATTAAGTACGATTATGAGGTGCTGAAACTCAAAGAAGGCAAAACGGGTGCCAAGGCATAATGACGAAAGGGTGAAAAGATATGAGCCAAAAAATCAGTCGAAATGATATGCGCAAAAAAAGGCACGCCCGTGTCCGAAAAAAAGTCCATGGCACCAGTGAGCGGCCAAGACTTTGTGTTTTCCGCAGCCTCGGGCATATCTATGCACAGGTGATTGATGATACAACCGGTCATACGCTGGTCAGCGCGTCAACGCTTGACAAAGAAATAAAAGAACAGCATATTCCGGGTGGTAATAAGCAAGGCGCAGCGGCAGTAGGAAAACTGGTTGCTGAACGGGCGTTGAAGCAGGGTATCACGTGTGTGGTCTTTGATCGCGGCGGATACATCTATCATGGCCGTGTTGCAGCATTGGCTGAAGCAGCCCGGGAAGCCGGACTTAAATTTTAAACAGGGAGGAACTGTCATGCGCATTGATTCAAGCACACTCGACCTTAAAGAGAGGGTCATCCATATCGGGCGTGTTTCAAAAACAGTTAAAGGCGGACGCAATTTCCGCTTTGTCGCCCTGGTCGTCGTCGGCGATGAGAATGGACACGTTGGCAAAGGGCTGGGAAAAGCGGCCGAAATTCCGGATGCAATTCGCAAAGGAATAGAGAAAGCCAAAAAGAATATCATCTCTGTTCCTTTGAACAACACAACCATACCACATGAAGTAACCGGTGCTTTTGGTGCAGGCAAAGTTCTACTTAAGCCTGCCGGACCTGGTACAGGCGTCATTGCCGGTGGTCCGGTTCGCGCTGTTTTGGAACTGGCCGGCATAAAGGATATCAAGACCAAATCACTTGGTTCCAATAATCCAAACAACATGGTCAATGCAACCATCGACGGCCTTAAAAATCTAAAATCACCTGAACAGGTTTCCAGGCTGCGTGGCAAACCCGTTGAAGACATTCTGTAAGGAGGGTTTGCATATGTCTAAGATAAAGATTACGCTTGTCAAGAGCATCAATGGTGCCAATCAGAAGCAGATCGCAACGGTGCATGCACTGGGCCTTCGAAAAATCGGTCAGAGTGTTGTACATGAAGCGACACCATCCATCACGGGCATGGTCCGGCATGTGGCCCATCTGGTCCAATGTGAAGAAGTGTAAGGAGGCGTCTCAATATGAAGATTAATGAACTCTCTCCCACACCCGGTTCCCGCACAACGGCCTGGCGCAAAGGACGTGGCCCGGGATCTGGAAACGGAAAAACGGCCGGGCGAGGTCATAAAGGACAGAAAGCCCGTTCGGGTGTCAGCTTTAAGCCTGGCTTTGAAGGCGGGCAGATGCCGATTTATCGCCGCCTCCCGAAGCGTGGATTTAACAACAAGCGCTTTGCGCGGCAATACATTGAGGTTCATGTGGGCGATTTGAATGGCTTTGAAGACGGCACTGTCGTGGATGCTGCCCTCATGAAGACGTCTGGACTGATCTCATTGCCAAAAGTCAATGATGGGATTAAGGTTCTGGGGCAGGGCGAATTAACAAAAAAACTCACCGTTGTCGCCCATTCCTTTACAGCTTCTGCAAGAGAGAAAATCGAAAAGGCTGGAGGGACGGTTGAGGAGGTGTAAGCATGGCCGGTATGTTTGAGACCCTGAAGAATGCTTATAAAATCCCAGACTTGCGAAAAAAACTTTTATTTACTTTGCTCATGCTGGTTGTTTATCGGCTGGGTATTCAAATACCGGTTCCCGGTATTGACGCCGCGGCATTTACCGAATTGTTGAATCGATTTGGAGAGCTGGGCAGCTTCCTGGATATTATTTCCGGTGGCGCCTTTAAGCATGTTTCCATCTTCTCTCTTGGTATTGTTCCGTATATTAATTCATCCATTATTATGCAACTTTTAACGGTCGCTATTCCAGCTTTGGAACGGTTGCAAAAAGAGGGAGAAGAAGGGCGAAAAAAGATTCAGCAGTATGTGCGCTATGTGACAATCGGTCTGGCTTTGATACAGTCTGCAGCTTACTGGTATGCCACGCGTTTGGCATCGACTCCCATGCTCCCGTATGGACTCAATGCAGCATTGGTGATTTTAAGCTTTACAGCCGGCACAGCGTTTATTATGTGGATCGGCGAGCAAATCAACGAATCTGGTATTGGTAATGGCATATCCCTCATCATTTTTGCCGGCATTGTCTCACGCATCCCGGATATGGTTCAGACCCTTTACCAGTATTTCCGGGCCTGGACATTGACGCGCAATATATTTATGTCCATTTTGTTTACCATTGGTGTGGCTATCATCTTTGTTCTTGTCATTGCCCTTGTTGTTTTTGTTCAGCAAGCCGAACGACGAATACCGATTCAGTATGCCAAGAAGGTTGTTGGACGAAAAATGTACGGTGGACAAAGCACCTATTTGCCGATTAAGGTCAACCAAGCCGGTGTGATTCCTGTCATTTTTGCCAGCTCTGTGGTGATGCTTCCATCCACGATTGTTTCTTTGATCGGAAGCACCGGTCCTGTTGCCCAATGGTTTTTAAATTTCACGCGCAACCCGCTTTATTATGTAGCCTATGCGCTTCTGATTATTGGCTTCACCTTTTTCTATTCCATGATTCAATTTAATCCCATAGAAATAGCCAATAATCTGCAAAAAAACGGCGGTTTTATTCCAGGCATCCGGCCCGGCCGTCCGACAGCTGAATTTATTGCGAGGACATCAAAAAGATTGTCATGGTTCGATGCATTCTTTTTAGTCCTGGTTGTTCTGATGCCAACTCTGTTGAGTGCCGTCACCCATGTACAGGGAATCTGGTTTGGCGGTACGGCTGTCATCATTATGGTCGGCGTGGCGATTGATCTGGTCGATCAACTGGAAGCTCAAATGGTGATGCGGCATTACAAAGGTTTTCTTGACTAATGTGTGCCGTATAGGGGGAGCAGGGTATTTTACAGCAGGTGAAATACCCTTGTTCGTGTTTTGGAGGATGGCGCCATGCAATTAATCTTATTGGGTCCGCCAGGATCCGGCAAAGGAACACTGGCATCAGAAATAAGTAAAACATATGGAATCGCGCACATTTCATCCGGTGATCTCTTTCGAAAGCACATTGAAAACAAAACAGAACTTGGCCTTGCCGTTCAGGACTACCTGAAGCAAGGCGCTTTAGTCCCTGATGATTTGACTATCGAAATGCTCAAAGAACGCTTGGAACAGCCGGATTGCGAAAATGGCTTTCTGCTGGATGGGTTCCCCAGAACAAAACCTCAGGCTGAAGCACTGGAAACCTTGTTGATAGCTAAGAAACGGCCGCTGACAGCTGTTATTAACGTCATCGCCAGAGATGAAACCATTTTGAAACGATTATCAGGACGTTGTCATTGCCCGAACTGCGGGCGTGGCTACAATCTATATTCTATGCCGCCGAAAAAAGAAGGTATTTGTGATGATTGCGGCTACCCGCTCATTCGCCGTGATGATGATCAGGAAGAAACCGTCCGTGAAAGACTCAAAGTCTACAAAGAGCAGACAGAACCCTTAATCGATTATTATCGGCAAAAAGGGCTGTTGATCGAGGTGGATAATGAGGGATCCATTGAGGAAAGCCTGAATGATGTGCGAAGGAAATTAGAAAAGCAATCCATCTTAAATAAAAAAGGAAAGCAAAATGGTCAGTCTTAAATCGACAAAAGAAATCAAAAAAATCGCTGCTGCCGGCCAGGTTGTTGCTGATATTTTAGATGCCATTGGTGAACAGATTCGCCCGGGCATCAGCACAGCAGATTTGGATCGGATAGCCCGTGATCTGATTAAAAAAGCGGGAGCTGTCCCATCGTTTCTGGGCTATGGTCAACCACCTTTCCCGGCGGCCATTTGCACATCGGTCGATGCGGAAGTGGTCCACGGCATCCCCTCTCCGACGTGCGTACTTTCTGAAGGCAGCATTGTTTCGATCGATGTAGGTGCCTGCCTGGACGGCTATCATGCTGATGCGGCCAGAACCTTTCCGGTCGGAAAGATTTCAGAAGAAGTAGCAGAACTGATCAGAACAGCCAAGATTTGTTTTTGGAAGGCCTGCACCCAGGCTGTTGTCGGGAATCGATTAGGCGATCTTTCTTTTACGGTCCAGCAGTACGCAGAAAGACAGGGATTTGGTGTTGTGCGTGAGTTGACCGGCCATGGGATCGGCCGTCATTTGCATGAAGAACCAGATCTGCCAAACTATGGCCGCAAAGGCCATGGGTTGCGTCTTGAAGCAGGGATGGTGCTGGCTATGGAACCGATGATTAACCTTGGAACACGTCATGTATTGATGCGAGAGGATGGCTGGACCATTGTTACAGCAGATGGGAAGCCCTCCGCGCATTATGAGAATACGCTGGCTATCACGGAAAATGGACCGATCGTTCTGACCGCCCGGCCTGGAGAAGAAACCGATGCAGTATAGAGAGAGCCAGGCATTGCGGGACATCGATAACCCGGGGAAACAGGAAAACGATCTGGCTGAGCTGAGACCTGGGATGATTGTAAAATCTAAAACCGGACATGACAGAGGACGGATCTATCTTGTGATGTGCGTGGCAGAGGACCGTGTCTGGTTGACGGATGGCCGTTACAGACCTGTGAGCCGGCCCAAAAAGAAGAATCTGCGGCATGTAAAAATAATCGATCGAACGATTCATAAAGATGATTTAGCAAAACTGCAGATGCTT
Source organism: Clostridia bacterium (assembly GCA_018056585.1). GTDB lineage: Bacteria > Bacillota > Clostridia > Saccharofermentanales > UBA5734 > JAAYBY01. The sequence goes on from JAGPFK010000001.1 coordinate 13,503, forward strand.
CAGGATCATGGTCAGCAAAATGCCTGTATTAGAAAAATATTATCCGTGTATGAATAAAGATTATTAAGAAAAGGGAGGGAAGCTGATGCCAAAAGAAGACACCATTGAAGTGGAAGGGACCGTTGTGGATACCTTGCCCAATGCCGTTTTTAAAGTACGGCTGGATAACGGACATGAAGTCACAGCCCATATCTCCGGAAAGTTAAGGCAAAACTACATTAAAATATTAACTGGGGATCGGGTTACGATTGAATTGTCACCATATGACTTGACAAGAGGACGTATCGTCTGGCGCGCCAAATAGTGGGGTTGCGGACAAGGGTCAGGTCAGTCGTGGTGAATGAAAACTGCCGCTTGATTTTGTGCAGAGATCTGGTAAAATACTGTAGCATGTGCCTTTTACGCAAAAATGAGTATTGATTGGAAAAGTCAGGTAAAGGAGGAAGACATCATGAAAGTAAGGCCATCCGTAAAACCGATATGTGAACATTGCAAAGTGATTCGTCGTAAAGGCCGTGTCATGGTTATTTGCAAGAATCCGAAGCATAAACAAAAACAGGGCTAAAAGCCTGTTCCGTATCGAATGCATAGGGATGCGGCTGGATTGGCAAAGCCAATCAGATTCCTTATGTTTATAAATAAATGGAATAAAGAATGAATCCGTTGTACGATGGAGGTGCACACGAATGGTTCGAATCGCAGGCGTGGACTTGCCAAATGAAAAGCGAGTGGAAATCGCATTATGCTACATTTATGGCATTGGCAGGACACTGTCGAATAAAATATTAGAGACTTGCGGGATCAATCCGGATACCCGTGTAAAAGATCTGACCGATGAAGAAATTGCACGGATCAGAGATACCATTGAAAACAACTATACGGTAGAGGGCGACTTAAGAAGGATAACAGATATGAACATCAAGCGTTTGATGGAAATCGGCTGTTATCGGGGGCGCCGCCACAGAGCCGGTTTGCCCGTTCGCGGTCAGCGGACCAAAACGAACGCCAGGACCCGTAAAGGACCCAAACGCGCGCTCGGCGGTAAAAGAAAATAAGGAGGCAATTAAACCATGGCAAAAGCGTCCGGCAAAAAAACGGCTACACGGCCGAAGAGAAGGGAACGCAAGAACGTCGATCATGGCTCGGCTCATATTCATTCCACTTTTAATAACACGATCGTGACCATAACAGATCCCGAAGGGAATGCCATTGCCTGGGCCAGCGCGGGAACTTTAGGCATGAAAGGCTCGCGAAAAGGCACGCCGTTTGCTGCGCAAATGGCAGCCGAACAAGCGGCCAGAACCGCGATTGATCACGGGATGCGTTCAGTCGATGTTTATGTTAAAGGACCCGGTGCAGGCCGTGAGGCGGCAATCAGATCTCTTCAGGCGGCTGGCCTGGATATAACCCTGATCAAAGATGTTACACCGATTCCTCACAATGGCTGCAGGCCGCCTAAAAGAAGAAGAGTCTGATGTTGGAGGTGTAAAGAATGGCCCGATATATAGACGCATCATGCAGGCTTTGTCGCAGGGAAGGTGAGAAACTGTTCCTGAAAGGCCAGCGTTGTTATACAGGAAAATGTGCCCTTGCCAGGAGAAGTTACGCCCCTGGACAGCATGGGCAAGGCCGAAAAAAGATTTCTGAATATGGTTCACAATTGCGTGAAAAACAAAAAACGAAACATTTTTACGGCCTGCAGGAAGCCCAATTTCACAAGACATATGAACGTGCAGCCCGCATGAAGGGTAAAACTGGTGAAAATTTGTTGCAGTTGCTTGAATTGCGTATGGACAATGTTGTTTATCGGATGGGGTTGGCTTCATCGCGTGCCGAAGCGCGTCAATTGGTCACGCATGGACACTTTGAGGTGAATGGGAAAAAAGTGAATATTCCTTCTTATACGATGAAGGTGAACGACGTGATTTCTGTGCGTGAATCATCACGAAAATCGCCTAAGTTTGAAAAACTTTCTAACCGCCCAGTGCCTCCCTGGCTGTCTTTTAATCCTGAAACGCTGAGCGGTACAGTGCTTCAGGCCCCCGCCCGCAACGATGTCGACATTGAAGTTCAGGAAACCCTCATTGTTGAGCTGTACTCCAAGTGATTCGAAGATGACTTGTCGTGTGCCGGCGCATAAAGGAGGAACAAAATGTTAGAAATTATAAGGCCAACGATTGAATGCGTTGAGCGCAATAAAGATGGTTCTTATGGCAAGTTTGTTATAGAGCCTCTGGAACGTGGGTATGGCACCACGCTGGGTAATTCTCTCAGGCGTGTTCTGCTGTCTTCGCTTCCAGGCGCGGCCGTGACAGCGATCCGGGTCGATGGCATCTATCATGAATTTTCAACCGTCAAGGGTGTCATTGAGGATTTGACGGAGATCATATTGAATATCAAGGGCATTCGGGCCAGGCTGCATGTAGATGGTCCTAAAACGGTTTATATCAGCACGGACGAAGGTCGCACCGGCGTTGTAACAGCCGGTGAAATTGTCCGGGATGAAGAAGTTGAGATTATGAACCCGGATCACCCTATTGCAACACTGAACGGTGAAGGTCGCCTGTTTATGGAATTAACCTTGAATAAAGGTCGCGGCTACAGTCCGGCAGAGCAGAATAAATGGCTCAACCAGCCAATCGGTGTCATCCCGATTGACTCCATATTTACGCCCATCCGTAAAGTAAATTTTGTTGTTGAAAACACACGTGTGGGTCAATTTACAGATTATGATAAACTTACACTTGAAGTCTTTACTGATGCGACGGTCGACGCAGCCGCAGCCCTGAGCCTGGGCGCTTCGATTCTGTGCGATCACTTGAATTTATTTATTGCACTGACGGATGCATCGGACGCGACCAATTTCATTAAAACGGAGGAAACACCCGGCAAGAATCAAATTCTTGATTCAGCAATTGAGGACCTGGATTTCTCTGTCCGCACGTACAACTGCCTTAAACGCGCAAGCATTAACACAATTGGAGATTTGGTTGCCCGAACAGAACAAGATATGATGAAAGTGCGCAACCTTGGTAAAAAATCTCTGGAAGAGGTTGTGCTCAAACTAGAAGAACTTGGTTTGTCGCTGGCCGATGGTGATCAAGGGGTCAGCGACTGACCTGCGAAGGAGGGTATATTCATGCCTGTACAAAGAAAACTTGGACGAAGAACCGATGTCCGATTATCCATCCTAAAAGGGATGGTCACAGCCCTTATTGTTAATGGAAGCATTATCACGACCGAAGCCCGTGCCAAAGAGGTCAGAAGAATTACTGAGAAACTGATCACACTGGCTGTTCGTGAAAAGGATAACTTTACAACCCGCGGTTTGATTGTGTCATCACCTAAACTGGACGGCAAGGGAAGAAAAGTACTGAAAACAGCGACTTCAAAAAATGGACGTAAGTATGAAGTGGTGAGTCGTGAGGTTAAAACAGATTTATCCCGCGTTGATGATCCTTCTCGTTTGGCTGCTCGTCGTGAGGCGATGAAATGGTTAAACAAAAGTTTTGATAAAAATGGCGTTGCCATCAATCCGGTCAATATTCTTTTTGATACCATCGCGGAAAAATACGCGGACCGTCCGGGCGGCTACACGAAAATGGTCAAAATCGGACCACGACGTGGTGACGCGGCAGAAATGGTTATCCTGTCGCTTGTATAAAAGATTGTCGGTTATTTTACCGGCCTAACCGGACAGATAAAATGAACCATCGGGGGACAGGTGAAGGCCGGTCCCTATTTTTTATCAATTTTTACGTGGATATGAGCGAGGGAAAAGTGGATCAAAGCGACATACAAAACTTCATAGAGATGAATCATGTTTCTTACAGCTATCATCAGAACAGTCAGGATCCGTTGATTGCCGTTAATGACATCAGCCTCCATATTTCACGTGGCAATCATATTGCGATCCTTGGACGAAATGGTTCTGGGAAATCAACGCTTGCCAGACTGATCAATGCGTTGGAACAGCCAGAAAAAGGCGTTGTTTTGGTTGCCGGCATGAATACGGTGCAAGATGAGAACATCTGGGAAATTCGCCGCCTCTGTGGGATGGTTTTCCAAAATCCAGACAACCAGATCATTGGCACAACCGTAGAGGAAGATGTGGCTTTTGGACCGGAGAATCTTGGTTTTCCACAGCCGGAAATAAGAAAAGCCGTTGATGAAGCGTTAGCTTATGTGGGGCTTTCTGAAGAAGCGCAAAAACCCCCGCATTTGCTTTCAGGAGGGCAAAAACAAAAACTAGCCATCGCGGGTATTCTGGCCATGAAACCCGCCTGTCTGATCCTTGATGAAGCAACCTCTATGCTTGATCCCATCAGCCGCCAGGAATTTATGCAATTGATTGAAGATCTTGTCCAAAACAGGGGTATGACGATCGTCAACATCACGCATCATATGGAAGAAGTGCTGATGGCTCAATGGACTTGTGTCATGTCTGCCGGCCGGATTGCAACGTACGGAACACCGGCCGAAGTTTTTGATCAAGTTGACCTGGTTCGCCGGGAAGGCCTGGATGTTCCAACGCACACAGAAATAGCGCATGAAGTTTCTTTACTGCTTGAGCAACCTTTGTATCCGATGGAAGCGGCCGAATGGGATGGCGCGCAAAAGGCCGTTTTACGCCTTCTTCAGGAAGCCAGAAATAAGATAAAAACCAACGGCTGGCAGCCCTGCATCCCACCCTGGCCTCAAAAAGAATACAACGAAGACGCGCCGGTAATCATTTCTGTTCGCGACTTATCGTACACTTACGCGCCTGGAACAATCCTGGCAACAGAGGCCTTGTCACAGGTCAGCTTTGATGTGAAAAAAGGTGAATTGTTTGGTATCATTGGACACACCGGATCCGGAAAGTCAACACTGATTCAACATCTGAACGGCTTGATCAGGGGCCCTAAGGGAAGCGTTATTGTGTTAGGCATGGACGCCTCGGTGAGCGCAGACATCAAGAAAATCAGGCAGCGCGTGGGCTTGCTTTTTCAATACCCCGAGCATCAATTATTTGAGGAAACGGTTTTTCAGGATATTGCATTTGGACCCAAGCAAATGGGATTAGATATGAATGAGATCGAAGCGCGTGTCCTTAAAGCCGCTCAAATCGTCGGCCTGACCAATGAAGAATTGGATCGCTCCCCGTTTGAATTGTCGGGCGGGGAAAAGAGGCGAGCGGCTATTGCCGGTGTGTTGGCTATGGAACCGGAGATTTTGATTTTGGATGAGCCGGCAGCTGGCCTTGATCCAGCCGGTCGTGATGAATTTCTTGGTTATGCGGATCGTCTTCGGTCCATGGGGGTTACGGTTATTCTTGTTTCACACAGCATGGAAGACATTGCCCGGCTGGCTGACCGTGTTCTCGTCCTGCGCCACGGAAAAGTTCACGCCTATGGAAAAACAGCCGATGTGTTCCGTGATGAAACCATTTTAAAAGCAGCCGGTTTGTCTTTGCCGCGCACCACTGCTTTTCTGCGTGATTTACAAAAGATCATTCCAAATTTGGACGATCAATGTTATGAGCCTGAACTGGCTGCCAGAAAAATTATAGAGGCTGGCCTTTGTGATTGCCTTAAGGATGGAAAGGATGTGCTGACATGCTGAACCAAGTGTCCCTCGGCCGTTATTATCCCGGCACATCAATCCTGCATCAGCTGGATCCGCGTGTCAAAATTATTTTGTCTTTTCTTTACATGGCGGTTGTTTTTATCGTTCAATCCTGGGTACCTATGCTGCTGCTCGGTGTTGCAACACTTTTTTTGATTTTTCTGTCCCGCGTTCCGTTTCGCTATGTTCTTTCTTCTATCAAACCCATTTTATTTATTTTAATCTTTGCCTTTGTTATTAATTTATTTTCTATCAAAGGGACCCCCATTGTTACGATCGGTCCTATTGTCATTTCAGATAAAGGACTTTATACGGCGATCCGGATGGCTTTCCGGCTGATTTTCTTGATCATTGGCACCACGTTGTTTCTGACGCTGACAACCACGCCCATTCTGGTGGCCGATGCCGTTGAAAGTTTATTGAAACCTCTGAGCAAAATTGGATTTCCGGCACATGAGATATCTATGATGATGTCCATTGCACTTCGATTTGTTCCAACGCTTCTGGAAGAAACAGATAAAATCATGAAAGCTCAATCCTCACGGGGCGCTGACTATGATACAGGCGGACTGATTGCGAAAGCCAAAGGCCTTGTTTCTATTTTAATTCCCTTATTTGTCAGCGCGTTCAAACGTGCAGAAGATTTGGCCATTGCCATGGAGGCACGCTGCTACCGAGGCGGAGAAGGCCGGACCAGACTGAAAGTTCTGCGCTGCGGAAAAAAAGATATTCTATTTGCTGTTTTCATGACCCTTTTGTGCCTGGTCATCATTCTCATACAATATCTGTAATCGGACGATTGCTTGATCTGTTCTTTGTGCCTGGTCTATAATAGTCATTGATCAGGTTTTGTTCCTGATATGAGAGAAGGTCCAGGAGGATATACCATGAAATATTACATTGGCATTGATCTGGGCGGTACCAATATCAAGGCTGGTATCGTTGATGAAAAGGGTCAAATTATCTGTAAGCACAGTATGAAAACAAAAACAAACCGGGATCAGTCTGAGATCATCCACGACATGGGCCTTTTAGCCTGTCATGTGACCGAAATGGCTCAACTGAAGGAAGAAGAAATTTGTGCGATTGGCATCGGTTCCCCAGGCACGCCGGATAACAAAGCGGGTACCCTGATCTATGCCAATAATCTGCCTTTCCGGCATGCGCCCATGCGTCGTGGCATCAGAGCGGTTATCGATCGTCCGGTTTACATTGACAATGATGCCAATGTGGCCGCATTGGCTGAAAGCGTGGCCGGCGCCGCCAAAGGGACACAGCATTCCGTGACCATTACATTAGGTACGGGTGTAGGAGGCGGTGTCGTGATTAACAAGCGGATTTACAGCGGATTTAACAATGCAGGTTGTGAAATCGGTCATATTGTGATAAAAGCAGGCGGTGAACCCTGTACCTGTGGCCGCAAGGGCTGTTTTGAGTCCTACGCGTCAGCCACAGCCCTGGCTCGTGAGACAGAGAGAGCCGCAAAGGCTCATCCCGAATCCATTTTAAATGAACTGATTCAGAAAAATAAAGGCCGTGCAGACGGACGGACGGCCTTTATTGGCATGCGTCAAGGTGATTTGGTTGCAACCAAAGTGGTGGACCAGTATATTGACATGCTGGCCGAAGGCCTTGCGAATGTCATCAACGGCTATATGCCGGAAGTCATTGCGCTGGGCGGAGGTGTTTGCAATGAAGGCGATGCTTTGCTGCTGCCTGTTCGTGAAAAAGCAATTGCCTTGGCGTATTTAGGAGAAGGTGTTGCCCAGCCACGCATCGAACTGGCTCAAATGGGAAACGATGCGGGGATTGTTGGTGCCGCTATGATGGCCGCCGATTGCCTTGAAGACGGACTGCCCGGATGACCTCTTTATGTCAGACCTGAAGTCATCTTTGTCTTTGGCGAAACAGAAAAAAATCGCCCTATTGACTGAATATGATGGATCTTTATTTTATGGCTGGCAATATCAACCGGAAAAGCGAACGGTTCAGAAAGTGCTGGCTGATGCTTTACTGGAACTGACAGGTGAAGAGCAAATACAGTTGGTGGGCTGCAGCCGAACGGACGCCGGTGTGCATGCGCGTGGTCATGTCAGCCATTTCACAACGTTTTCACGTATTCCGGAAGATCGGTGGCCGCTTGCACTGAATCGAATTTTGCCTTCGGATGTCAGTGTGCGTGAAGCCGTCATTACAACTAAAGCATTTCATGCGCGCCGTCATGCCTGTGGTAAAATCTATAGTTATCAGATTTTTAATGATCGCATCCGGCCGGCCATCAACCGACAATACCTTACCCATGTCCCTGGAAAATTCGACTTGGATGCGATGATGCAGGCTGTGCCATACTTGATTGGAAGACATGATTTCAGGGCATTTTGTGATACCGGGAGTTCGGCCGTAACGACTGTCCGAACCATCAAAAAAATCCGTCTGCTCATCAGGGAACCTTATGTTCGCTTTTATTTTCAGGGCGATGGTTTCCTCTATCATATGGTTCGTATTATGGTTGGCACATTGCTGGCTGTCGCTCAGAACAAGCTGGAAGCTGCAACTGTGGAACAAATTATTCAGACAAAAGATCGTCGTTTAGCAGGTAAAACCATGCCGCCGGAAGGATTGTGTCTTGAGCATGTTATCTATGAACCTGCTTTATTTTCTAAATGGCGGGAGCCGGTATCAGAAGAGGGTGAATTGGATGTCCAATATGAGATGGAGTGACCGAACCAATATGAGCCTTTTGACCGATTTTTATGAATTAACGATGTCTAAAGGCTATTTGGATCATCATCTGGCTGAGACCATTGCTTATTTTGATTTGTTTTTCAGGACCATCCCTGAAAACGGAGGTTATGCGATCATGGCCGGTGTTGAGCAAATGATCGACTACCTTAAAGCCCTTCAGTTTACAGAAGAGGACTTGGAGTTTTTATCAAAAACCGGCTATTTCGATGAGCATTTTCTTGACTACCTGCGTCATTTCAAATTTTCATGCGACGTCTGGGCCATACCGGAGGGAACTCCGATTTTTCCAAACGAACCGATTGTGAAAGTCCGTGGCCCGATCATTCAAACCCAAATGATTGAAACCATGCTGCTTCTGACGATAAATCATCAAAGTCTCATTGCAACAAAAACGTCACGTATTGTCAGGGCAGCACAAGGACGCTCTGTTTTTGAATTTGGGGCCAGAAGAGCGCAGGGATGTGATGCTGCTGTGCTTGGTGCCAGAGCAGCTTATATCGCGGGCGCGAGTGGGACATCTTGTACAATTTGCGGCGAACAATTTGGCATTCCTTTAGTCGGCACCATGGCGCACAGCTGGGTTCAGGCGTTCGAATCAGAGTATGACGCCTTTTGTGCGTATGCTCGTTCCTTCCCGGACAGCACGATCCTTCTTGTTGATACCTATAATGTGCTCAAGTCCGGAGTGCCCAATGCGATACGCGCAGCCAAGGACGTTCTGGAGCCTGCCGGGCACCGACTGCGTGGCATTCGCATTGACAGTGGCGACTTGACCTATTTGTCGGTTAAAAGTCGTGAGATGCTCGATCAGGCCGGTTTGACGGACTGTCGGATTACGCTCAGCAGCGCGCTGGATGAATATTTGATTTCCGATTTAATCCATCAGGGCGCGGCCGTTGATTCATTCGGTGTTGGTGAACGTTTGATCACATCAAGATCAGATCCTGTATTCGGTGGTGTTTATAAATTAGCGGCCATTGAAAAGGCGGGTCAGATTTTGCCGCGTATGAAAATATCCGAAAATGCAACAAAAATAACCAATCCATGTTCTAAAGAAGTCTATCGCTTTTATGACTTAGCGACGGGGAAAGCCATCGCCGATCTGATCACACTTTCAGATGAAACAATTGATCCGTCACAGCCTTATGAGTTGTTCGATCCCTTGCATATATGGAAGAGAAAAGTCGTTACGAATTACCGCGTCAGACGCTTGTTACAGCCCATCTTCATTTCCGGCCAGCTCGTGTATGAGCAAAAGCTCATCGATGAAATCAGGCGTTATTGCGCTGAGGAAATGGATTCGCTCTGGGATTCTGTTAAGCGTTTTGAAAATCCGCAAACATACTATGTTGATTTGTCAAAGAAATTATGGGACATCAAAAATGAACTCCTTCATGCGAACAAGGAGTTGATTTAATCATCAAGATGGATGACGCTTTAATAAGCGAATCTCTTGCTTCAGGCCAGCAGTTGCGGCGCAGCGGTTCCCTGGACCCGTCCTGCAGAGATCAGATGAAAAAAAACAAAGACGGTTCCTGCTTGATCGATGTGATCACAGCGGCCGATATGCGGGTGTTTATTGAAAATAAATCACTTGATCTTTATTCTTTACAATTCAAGGAATGCCCGATCGGTTTCGACGGCCGCACGATGGGTGGCCGAAATGGCGTGTTGACAACTGATGGAATCAGGTCAGCCCCTGATCCCAAAGCAGAGGAAAACGGATGCGCCGATCGCATCATGCGTGTTCAACCGGAAGATCAGGTGATCAAAACCGACGAGGGAGAAATACTTGAAATGACAGTCCGGATGAACATACCTGCTTTATCCGGGCAGAATCTTCGATTCAATCGAAAGATCAGAATTTTGTTGTCCGGTTCTTCAATCCATTGGCAGGATACGGTGATCAATCCAACTTCTGAACCCGTATCCATGTTTTTGCTTTATGATTTTAACTTTGGCGCTCCTTTCCTTGACCCGGCATTACAGATTTATTTCCCGCCTGGACAAGTCATCCCAAAGACAAAGGAGTCAGAAAAAGGCCTTTCGGAATACAATCAGATGGGTGAGCCTATAGACGGTTGCCCGGAACAGGTTTTCCTGCATCTGCCGCTGCCTGACAGTCAGGTGGAAAAGAAAGTCCAGCTGGTTCGTTCCGATCTTCAGATTGCTTTGGTTTTATCCTGGTCTTCTGAAACACTTCCCTTTTTGGTTCAGCGTAAAAGGTTGAAAACCGGCGATTATGCATTGGGGATTCAGTTGGCCGCAAGCCAGATAGAAAGACAAGCCAGAAAAGGGGAGGATGAATCTTTCCAGGAGCTCAAGCCTTTTGATCAGAAGGCCTATCATTTGAGTCTTGAGCTTTTGTCTTTGACCTGATGTGAGTCATCAAAGGGGTTCTGATGTGAAAGAAAAAATATTATCTTTACTGCGATCGGAGGAAC